>DASZPK010000580.1:0-3891 GCA_035550335.1 Chthoniobacteraceae bacterium
TGGAGCGGGGTGATCGCCGTGGGATCGCTGAATGAAAGCGTGGCGCATCCGCGGGAGATGTTGCGCGCATTGCAGGCGGTGGGCGAATCGACGCCGTTGCGGCGGCTCTTGATCGCGCACAATCACCCCAGCGGCGACCCGAGGCCGAGCAGCGCGGATTTACGCATGACCGCGAGGCTGCAGGAGCTGAGCCGGATGATGGGTTACGACGTAGTGGATCATGTCATCACGGATGGAGACAAATTCAGTTCGCTCCTGGAGCAGGGGGCGGTGCCGGACGGCGAGGGGTATCATCCTTTTCCAGCGGACGGGACGCAGGCAAAGGCTGCGCCGGAATTCAAACCCTCCAAAGCGCCATGGGAGGCGGTGAAGCGCGGGGATTTAGGCCAGATTACATCCGATGTGGCGGCAGAAAAATTCATCGCCGATTTGAGGTCGGACCCGGCGCACGGGCACCTGATTTACCTGAATACGCAGCACGCGGTGACCGGTTTGGAGCGGCTCTCCAATGTGCTTGGGATGGACCCCGCCGAGGTGGCGAAACGCGCGGTTGAGGGCGCATCGCGCGAAGGGGCGCTGGGGGTGATCGCCGATATTGGCAAACCTGACACGGTGGCTGAAAAGGCGCGGGCGAGTGCGGTGGAGAAAACACTGCGTAGGGCGCTCGACCTTGCGCACGTGCACGTGATGGATGTTTTTCGATGGGACCGGGAAAATCCTTCGGCTGCATCCTCTTTCACCGGGGGACGCGTGCGCGAGGAGGCTGCGACGGAGCCGGCCCCTGGCACGCGCAGGGTGGGCGGCGCGGATTTGAAGCCGGCGAAATCGGCAGCGGAACTGGCGCACGAGAACATGGGGCTGGCTGTGTCGATCGCGAACGAATACCGGAACATTCCCGGGCATGATTTCGACAATGTGATGGGCGAGGCGCGGGCGGCGCTGGGGCGCGCGGCGCGGGAATTCGACCCGGAGCGCAAAGAACCCTTTTCGGCACTGGCGGCCACGATGATCCGCAACCGGCTCAACAATCTGTTCAACAAGAACGCGCGGATTGCGTCGAGGGAAGCGGGGAGCATCGATGACCGTGAAGCGCAGGAGGGGACGAGCGCGCACGAGCGGCTGGCGGATGAGAACGCCACGGCGCCGGGAGCGGGTATGGAGCGCGAGGAGACGGCGGAGGCGCTGAAGAAGGCGATGGAGCCGCTGGGTGATACGGCGCGCAAGGTGCTCGAGGGGCGGCTGGCGGGAAGGAGCGGGGAGGAGATTGGCCGGGAGCTGGGAGTGAGCAAGCAGATGGTCTCGAAAATCGAGGGAGTGGCGCGCGAGGCGGTGAAGCGGAATCTGGCCGGGATGGGACTGCGGAATCTCGATGCGGACGGGGTGCTTTATGCGGGGAAGTTGACGGATGGCGGTGACGAAGAGGAGCCGAAGGCGAGCACGCAGATCAACCTGCATCCCTACCACGCGAAGCAGTTCACCGATTTTGCGGCGCAGATTCCTGATCACGAACTGGCGGGGCGCGGCCGCGAGGACCAGCCGCATGTGACAGCGCGCTACGGGCTGCGCAAGGAGGTGACACCGGAGGATGTGCGGAAGGCGGTGGGGGGGAGTGGCGCGGTGAAATTCACGACCGGGAAGCTCTCGAAATTCGAGGGGAAGGATTTTGACGTTTTGAAGGCGGACGTGGCGAGTCCGGGACTGCACAAATTGAACGAGCGCCTCGGGGAGTTGCCGCACCACGAGAGCGATTACCCGACTTACCAGCCGCACGTGACCATCGCCTATTTGCGGAAAGGCGAGGCCGACAAATACGTGGGGGACGACCGTTTTGAAGGGAAGGATTTTTATTCCGACACGCTCATGCACAGCGCCGCGGACGACCGGACGCACACGCCGATCGATTTGACCGACACCACGGAGCACGATTACTCGAAGGTTCCGGACGACCTGATGGGGTTCGCGGGGGACGGGAACCGCCAGAAGGGGTATGACGAGCAGAATTACCCGCACGTGCAGCCGGTGCGGGTGGCGTATCCCGACATGGAGCCGTGGGTGGATTCGGTGAAGGGGATGAACCGCGCGCACGCGCTCGAGCGGGCCCGGAGGAATTGGGAGGGAGCGGAGATCACGCCGGCTTCGCACGATGAACTTGCCGATGCCGAGGAGCAGTGGGACAAGAACCGTGTGTATGGCGGACTCGGTGCAGCGACGGTCGAGCCGCCGGCGAAAAAGGGAGGCAAGCCCGGCAAGGTCGATATGGAGCGCGACTTTTTCCGGGCCCCGGAGCAGACGAAGCTTGGCAAGGGTTGGGAGGCGGCGAAATCGGCGAAGGATGACTGGCTGAAACTCGCGGCCCCACACCAGCGCGGCGAGGTGGCAAAAGGCGTGGGGAACCTGCTCCAAGGCGAAGCGGCGCGGCGGGCGCGTCAGGACGAGCTGGTGAGGCAGGGAGCGAAGAGTTTCCACGATTACGCGGCGAGCCTTTCCAAGGAAGACCAGCGGACCTTGCGCGACGCGCTCGAGGGGACGGCCATGCCGAAGGATGCGCGGATGAAGGAGATGGCGGATGCGGCGCGGAATTACGACCGGCTGCGGATGGGGCAGGTGAAGGCGCAGATGCAGGCGCTGGGAATCGACAACTGGGAGAACTTCAAAGCCTACCAGGATTACGTGGTGCCGCATATGTTTGCCAGTCCGGAGGAGGCTCAGGCGGTGCTCGAAAAGAGCGTGCAGGGGGGAGCGGGGTGGCTCAAGCACCGGGAAATCCCGACGTGGCAGGATGTCGAGCAGTTACAGCGGGATCTGATCGCGGAGGGGAAGACGAAGGAGGCGCAGGCGCTGCGGCCGCGTTTCGACAACCCGGCGGAGGGGATGTTTGCGCGGTGGCACCAGCAGGAGAAATTTTTGATGGCGCAGCGGATCTTCGCGAAGGCCGAGGCCTCCGGCTACGGCCACTGGCGCGACGCGGGGGAGTCGCCCGTGGGGGACGAAAAGCGGATCGACCAGCGCATTGGCACGCGCATGGCGAAATCGACCTACGCGCTGCGGGACGCGCCGCCGGGCTCGAAAGAGCGGGAGATGGCGGATTACCTTACGAAGATGGCCGAGGGATTCAAGGACCAGCTGGCGCGCGGCACCGTGCCGGCGGACAAACAGGATTTCGTGAAGCAGAAGCTGGCGGAATTCGAGGCGAAACTCGACGCCCCGGTGACCAGCAACCGGAAGCAATATTTTTACATGCCGGAGGCGGGGGCGCGGATCATCGAGAACTACCTCTCGCCGGGCCTGCGGGACAAGCCGTGGTTCAACGCCTACATGGGAATTTCGAACTCGCTCAACCAGGCGCAGCTCGGGTTTTCGGCGTTCCATGCGGGATTCACCGCCATGGACACGATGGTGAGCAAGCTGGCGCTCGCGCTCAACCAAGCCGGGAAGGGGGACATCGGCGGCGCGCTGAAATCGGCGCTCGAAGTGCCGATCTCGCCGATCCTCACGCCGTTGCGCGGGGCGAAGCTCGTGAAGGAGTGGTATTCGCCCGGTAGCCAGTCGGACGAGGTGCAGCGGGTGGTGGACGCGGCAATCGCGGGCGGCTGGAGGGCCGGGCAGGACAGCGTGTATGCGTCGCAAATGACGAAGCGGATGATGGAGGGTTTCCGGTCCGGGACGTTCAAGGGAGTGGCGGGAGGGGTGTTGCGCGCGCCGTTTGCCGCCATGGAGCAATTCTCGAGGCCGATCATGGAATGGCTGGTGCCGCGAATGAAGGCGGGGGTGCTCGCCGACATGCTGCGGATGGAAATGGCGCGGCGTCCCGGGATGACCCCGGGCGATATGCAGGAGGTGGCGTCGAAAGCGGCGCGGTCGGTCGACAACCGGCTGGGGCAGATGGTCTAC
>DASZPK010000581.1:0-7017 GCA_035550335.1 Chthoniobacteraceae bacterium
GGCTGGAGCCGCTGATGTGGAAACCCGCCTTCGCGAAAAGGGCAAACGTCGCCTCCTGCAGGCTGCCGGAGGGCAGGCCGATGCGGAGGACCGGTTTGGCTGGTTTTTTCGGTGCGGGCATAAAATGGGGATGCGTTTGTAGGGGGTGGCGGGGGCGCTGGCGAGATAAATTTTCGGGGATGATTCCTTTCCCGAAACCCAGGGGCTGGAATCGAATTGATATTTGCGATTTCCCGCTTTACCGATAGCGCATGAGCAACTGGGGTGAGCTTTGCCGAAACGAGGCCGAGGTGCCGGTTCAGGAATGGCACAAGCAGGTGCTCGACGAACGGCAACGGCAGATCAAGGCTGGCGAAGCGAAGTTTATCGACTGGGAAACGGCCAAGGCGCGCATCCGCAAGCGGGTCCATGCAGTTTCGAATTAAAACTTCTTGTGATAAATGAGCTGTTTTGGTATCAAATTGAAACCAAAGCGTGAAACGCAAAAGCTTCGAAAAGGCGGTTTGTCCTGTTGCCCGGGCACTGGATGCCATCGGCGATTGGTGGTCGCTGCTCATTATTCGCAATGCGTTTGCGGGACAGCGGCGTTTTGGGGAATTCCAGAAAAGCCTCGGCATGGCGCGGAACATCCTTGCCTCGCGACTGCGCAAGCTGACCGCTTGCGGCATCCTGGAAATCGCGCCGGCTTCCGATGGCAGCGCTTACAGCGAATACGCGCTCACGGAAAAAGGGCGCGGGCTGTTCCATGTGCTGGAGGCATTGAGGCAGTGGGGGGCTGAAAATTTGTACGGGCCGGGTGAAGCGGGCAAAATCCTCGTGGACCGCGTGCATGGCCGGCCCGTGCGCAAGCTGGAATTGCGCGCCGAGGATGGGCGGGTGCTCGGGCCGGGCGAGACGTTGCTGATGCTGTCGCCGGCCGCTGCGTAACAATGTAAAACACCTATCCCCCACCCTCCTTGCGCGCGGGGGCGGATTGTGGTTTCCCGGGCTTTTCGCCCTTCGCGGCGGGGAAGAACCACCCGATCATGGCGCCCAAGTCATCCTCCTTGCGGAACGTGACGAGGAGCCAGATCACCACCGGCACGACAGTACTGAGTTGCCACAGCAGGAAATCGCGCACGCCTTCGGCGATGTGTCTGCCCGTGGGGCTGAAGGTCACGAGCGAGACCTCGGCGGATTCGATCCAGATGTTGAAGGCCAGTAAGGCGTAAATCGCAATGTGGATGCACACAAAACCCCATAGGAGCGCCCAGCCTTTGCGCCGCCATGGAACCGGTGTGCAGATAATCAGAGAGAACACAAGCGCGGTGGGATGCCATGCGAAGGAGAGCGCGTCGACGTCGTAGTACCGCACCGGACCCGAGCCGTCTTCCTGCATCAGGTTGAGGTTCTCGATTTCGATGCGGGTGACATTTGGGCGCGGCTCCACGCCGACCTTCTCAAAGGTGAGCTTGCGTGCGCCGCTCACCGGGGCGAAAACGGTGCGCCCGATCGAGCGGAACCAGACGCCGCTGACCACCCCCCATCCCGGCCAGGGGATGATGAGCGCCACATACAGCAGCGCGAAAAGGGCGAGCCGCAGTGCGATGGATTTAGGTTGGAACATTCACGCCGTCCCCGTGGTCGAGGTGGTCCGCGCCCGCCCACCGGATCCACAAAATGTAGAGGATGATCGTGCAGGCAATGAGCAGGATCGCCCAGATGTCCTCGTGCGCGATGTCAAACACCCCGGCGGAAAAATGCGCGCCCAGGATGTAGAGCGTCATGATCCGCAGGAGGTTCAACGCCATCAAGAGCGGGAGGCCGACAAGGATGCCCGCGATTTTTCTACGCCACGCCGCCGGGAACACCAGCACCGCAGCCGTGAACAGCGAGAGGAAATCGAACCCCGAACAGCTTTCCACCACCGCGATCACCGATCGGTTGCCCTCCCAGAGCACGTTGCCGTCGACGTGATTGCGCTGGCCGAGGACGTTCAGGAGCAGGCCGGCAAGGCGCGCCTCGCCCACGGTCACGGCCTCGATGGCATGCTTGCACGGAGGCAGGAGTTGCAGGCCGTAAAACAACGCCACCAACCCGAAAAACTTCGCCACGAAAAGGAGGAGCGGGAGCTTTCCGTCGAACCAGCGGCGCACGGCGGCCCGCGCGGTGGGCGGCGGGGCGTTGCGTGCTTTTTTCCGGGCGCGGCGGGAGTTACTCACGGCGGGTAAATGGTCGCGAGATTATGCGGGTGTGTCCAATTGAAAGTTGGCTCGCCTACAACAGGACCGCATCGTCCTTCAACATGACGGGAATGCCGTCCACCACAGGATAGACGCGCCGGCCATCCTCGCTCACCAACCCCGCCACGAGCGGCTCGGCGACCGGCTTTCCCGAGACATGGAACAGCTTCCCCGCAGCATGGTCGGCGCGCATCCGATCGAGAAGACTCGATGGCGCGACGGCGAGCTTCTGCCGCGTTTCCGGGCAGCGCAAAAGTTCGGCAAATTCGGACATCAGTATTTTGGCACGGAGGGATCGATCTGCTCAGCCCATGCGGTGATGCCGCCTTCCAGGTTGTTCAGCTTGCCGAACCCGGCTTCACGCAGGAGCTTGAGCGCCTTCGCGCTGCGTCCGCCGCTCTTGCACTGGAGCACAATGTCGTCCGCGCTGTCGAGTTCGCTCATGCGCGAGGGGAGCTCGCCCAGCGGGATCAACTTCGAGCCGGGGATGCGGCAGATGTCGTATTCGAATTGCTCGCGCACATCGAGGAGGAGGAATTTTTCCTTCGCATCGATGCGGCGCTTCAATTCCTGCACGTTGATCGTCGGGATCGGCGCCTCGGCGGCTTCCTCGGCGGCCGCCTGCGGGATGCCGCAGAATTGGTCGTAATCGATCAGCTCCGTGATGGTCGGGTGGTCGCCGCACACGGGGCATTTCGGGTCGCGCCGCAGCTTGAAGGTGCGGAATTCCATCTTGAGCGCGTCGAAATTCACAAGGCGGTTGATGAGCGGCGTGCCGATGCCGATGATGAGCTTGATCGCCTCGATGGCCTGCATGACGCCGATGATGCCTGGAAGCACGCCGAGCACCCCGCCCTCCGCACAACTCGGCACGAGGCCCGGCGGCGGCGGCTCGGGAATCATGCAGCGGTAGCACGAGCCGCCGAGGTGGGGCGCGAAGACGGAGCATTGGCCGTCGAACCGGAAAATCGAGCCGTAGATATTCGGCTTCTTGAGGAAAACGCAAACATCGTTTGAACAATAGCGCGTGGGGAAATTATCGGTGCCGTCGATCACGATGTCGTACGGTCCGACGATCTCCTTCGCGTTGCTTGCCTGGAAAAACGTGTCGTGCAGGTCGACCTGCACATTCGGGTTGATCTCGCGGATGCGGTCACGGGCGGAATTCAGTTTCTTGCGGCCCACGTCCTTCGTGCCGTGGAGAATCTGGCGCTGGAGGTTCGAGAAATCGACGATGTCCGCGTCCACCAGACCCATGCGCCCGATGCCCGCCGCGGCGAGATAGAGAGCGATGGGCGAGCCGAGCCCGCCCGTGCCGATGCAAAGCACGCTGGCGGCCTTGAGCCGTTTCTGCCCCTCGAGGGTGACCTCAGGCATGATGAGATGCCGGGAGTAGCGGGCAATTTCATCATTGGAGAACTCGATTCTCTCGAGCTTGGCTGGGTCGATAATGCTGTTCATAAAAATGGGAGGGAAACTGTAGCACGGGATTTGGATTTGGAAAGTGTGGCGTGCAAGAAAGGACCCGCAAAGAGAGCAAAGACCGTAAACTCCTGTTTTTCTCCTTCGCACTTGCCCGGCTCCCCGCCATAATCCGCACCCGATGCTCAATTACATCTGGCTCGGCCTCATCCTGCTCGCGGTGATCACCGGCGGGCTCACGGGCAAGCTGACGGAGGTGACGGGCAGCGCGTTTGACAGCGCCAATTACGCGGTGATGAATGTCGCGCTCCCGCTCACGGGCATCATGGCGATCTGGCTCGGGATGATGCGGCTCGCGGAGCAATCGGGCTTCGTGCAGGTGCTCGCCCGCGCGCTCAAGCCGCTCATGCGCCGGCTCTTTCCCGACGTGCCGCCGGACCATCCCGCGATGGCCTCGATGGTGATGACGATGGCTGCCAACATGCTCGGCCTGAGCAATGCCGCCACGCCGCTCGGCCTGCGCGCGATGAGCGACCTCGAAAAGCTCAACCCGCGCCCCGGCACGGCGACGAACGCGATGTGCACCTTCCTCGCGATCAGCACTAGCTCGATCCAGTTGATCCCGACCACGGTCATCGGCATCCTCGCTGTGAACAAATCGCTGCACCCGACGGCGGTCGTGGGGCCGGCGCTCATGGCGACGACCTGCGCCGCAGTTTCCGCGGTGATTGTGGTGAAGCTCCTCGAAAAACTGCCGATGTTCCAGCTTCCGCCTGTCACGCCGCTGGAGACGGAAAAGGCGACGGCGGAGAAGGAATCGCGCGAAGTGCTGGAAGTGGAAAAAGTTTCGCCTGCGGATCTCACCATGGGCAAGCGACTCCTGCTGTGCGTTTATTTCGGGTTTTTCATCCTCGTCTTTGCGGCGAATGTTTTCCCGGAAACAACGAACGCCTGCCTGGCGTGGCTGCACGACTCGGCTGTCGCGGCGTCCCATGCATTTCCGCGGCTGCTGGGGTGGTTCCCGGCATGGGCGCACGAAATCCTGGTTCGCCTTGGTGTTTCACAAATGAAAATGGCAGTGGATGACAAGAGCATGGCGATCCGCTTTCTCACCGCGCTCTCGCTCGTGGCGGTGCCGCTCATGCTTTCGTTTTTTCCGCTGTATGCGTTGTTGCGCGGGATCAAGGTATACGAGCAGTTTGTCAGCGGGGCGAAGGAGGCGTTTCCCGTGGCGCTGCGCATCATTCCGTTCCTCGTGGCGATGCTGGTGGCGATGGGGATGTTCCGCGCATCGGGATGCCTCGGGATCATCCAGGGGGTATTCGCGCCCGTTCTCGCGGCCGTGCATTTCCCCGCGGACGTGCTGCCGGTGGCGCTGATGCGGCCGCTGAGCGGCGGGGCTACGATCGGGCTTTTCACGGACCTCGTGCACCGGTTCGGGCCGGACCATTTCAACAGCCTGCTCGCCGGCACGATCGTGGGCAGCACGGAAACCACGTTTTACGTGCTCACCGTCTATTTCGGCTCGGTGAGTGTGAACAAGATGCGCCACGCGGTGCTCGCGGGGCTGACGGCGGACCTCGTGGGCGTGGTCGCCTCGGTGATTATCTGCAACCTCGTTTTCCGCTAGGAAGACAGCTCACAAATCCGGCGTGATGCCGAGTTCCTTGAGGGTAAGATAGCTGTATTTGTGGACGAACTGCTGGCCCTGGTCGCCCAGCATGAATTTAACAAATGTTTCGACGTTGTTCAGCGGACGTCCCTTCACCACCATGATCAACGGCCGTGCGACAGGGTAGCTGTGGTCGGCCACGCCGGCGATGGTGGGTTGTGCGAGCTTGCCGTCGTCGGCCTTGATGGCGAGGGCGTGGAGGTGGTTGTCGCTGGCGAAAAGCAGGGAGACTTGGACGATCGATCCGGGGGTGGATTCCAGGTAGGCTTTCGCCTCGTCATCGGTCTTGGTCTGCGCGGAACGGCTGTCGGGGATCAGGCGCGGATCGTCGTAAAGCCACTGGACGTAGCAAGCCCATGTGCCAAGCTTCGGATCGGGGGAGTAAGCAGTAAGCGGCAGATCGGGGCCGCCGACTTCCTTCCAATTCTTGATCTTGCTCTCGTAGATGCCCCTCGCCTGGTCCCTGGTGAGCGAATGCACGCCGGCATCCCAGACGTCCTTCGAAACCGCCACGGCGACGGCTTCCTCGCCGAATTGGATTTGGCGAAAATCGATGTCGGGATACGGGGCGCGCTCGAGGGCGGTGACCTCGCGTGCGACGATGGCTACGTCGGCGTAGTTTTCCCCCAAGGCGGCGATTTTTTCGCCGTTGGAGTTCGTCATCGGAGCGATTTGCAACTCGAGCCCCTTGTCCTTTTTCAGGATATCACCGGCATCTTTCACCGGGAGCACAGCCGTTGCGGCGCCGACAATGCGCAAGGCTGGAGGCGGGGTGGGCGTTTGGGCGCGGGCTGTCCCGGCGTAAAACGCCACGAGAACGGCCGCCGCCGAAATCTTTGCCAGTTTTTCCATCATTAACATTACAAAAGTCATGCTCCGGAAAAAGTCATTATCACCGCAAGGACAAAAAAGGGGCGGTCGAAGCCCGCAGACGAACAACCCGGGAAACGATTAACGTTTCGAGAACTGGAACCGCTTGCGCGCGCCGGGCTGGCCGGATTTTTTGCGCTCCTTCATGCGCGGGTCGCGCGTGAGCAGGCCCTCCTGCTTGAGCGGGATGCGCAGCGTTTCGTCGGTCTGCAACAGCGCGCGGGCAATGGCGAGGCGCACCGCGCCGGCCTGGCCGGTCGAGCCGCCGCCATGGGCGTTCACGCTGACATCGAACGCGCTCGCCCCCTTGGCCACCTGCAACGGCTGGAGGACGTGGTTCTGCAAATTCGCGGTCGTGAAATATTCGTCGAACGGCTTGCCGTTGACTTCGATCTTGCCGGTGCCGGGGGTCATGCGGATGCGCGCGACCGAGGTTTTGCGGCGTCCCGTTGCGATAAATTCCTGTGCCATAATGAGTGGGTGCGTGTGTAAAAACTTAGCTGACGGTGACCGCGGCGGGCTGCTGGCTCTCGTGCGGATGTTTGTCGCCCTTGTAAACCTTGAGCTTGGTGTAGATGGCGCGCCCGAGTTTGTTGTGCGGGATCATGCCGCGCACCGCGCGCTCGATGAGCAGCTCCGGGTGGCGCGCCTGGCGGGACTTGAAGTTTTCCGATTTGTGGCCGCCGACGAAGCCGGAGAAGCTCATGTATTCCTTGGCGGTTTCCTTTTTGCCGGTCACGCGCACCTTGTCGGCATTGATGACAATCACGAAATCGCCGGTGTCCACATGCGGCGTGTAAATCGCTTTTTCCTTGCCGCGCAGGAGATTGG
>DASZPK010000582.1:0-6506 GCA_035550335.1 Chthoniobacteraceae bacterium
TGCCTTGTCCCATTGGGAAAACCAGCTGCAAATGCGCCGAAATATTTCGCTGCTGTCGATGTATTGAAACTGGCGCAGGATCGTGAATGGCTATCGCGGGCGACCCGAACAATTTCGAAATTCTGGAGCGAAAAAAATAGTCGTAAAAAACCATCGCGAAAGCATGGCGACCACGCCGGCACAGAGACAGCGCAGGCGTAAACGATGAGGTGTATTTGCTGTATGCAAGCTGCCCACGTCTTCATGCTATTTTTGATTCCTTTTCCGCCCACTGAGCACGCAAGGAAAGTGGAACCAGTTTTTGAGCATTGAGCGTTTCGTATTCATCGAGCGCTGGGCAAATTACAGTCGCACCCTTCGCGTAGGCTTCATGCACGGCCCGGCTGCTATGTCCAAGCGCCTCCTGTGCGAATCGCTGCGGGTAGCCGCAGGCTTTGGCACGTTGCGCCCAGGAATGCCGGTAGCTATGAAGGCTGACGCCTTGAATTCCCAAAATGCGGCACCGCCTGCGGAATTCTGCGGCACGGTGGTTTGCGGAGATCCCTTTGATCGTCGGAAACAGGTCGCCGACTTTTGGAAGCGTTTCGAGAAGTTCCTGAAGTTTCCTGCCGATGGTAAGCCGAGCCGGTTCGCTGTGAGGTCCGAGTTTTTTACGCTGGTAAACAATAATGCCGTTCTGCCTGTCAATATTCCAAGCGGAGAGGTTGGCGGCATCAGTTTGTGAGGCACCCGTTTCGTAAAGCAACTCGTAATAAGCCCGGCGCTCAGGGTTGCGTTCCGCGGCAATGATTTTCGTATGTTCCTCGGGCGTGATCCCTCGCTTGCCCTGGCTTCGGATTTTCGGCCACGCGCGTTTTGCCAAAATCGGCCACGCCAGCCAGCCGAGATTGATGGCCAGATTGTGAAGCCGCCGGAGGTAATGCGAAACGCAATTCCCGTTGCGGTGCATGATGGTCAGCAAATCCTCACCCGTTGTTTCCGCGAGCGGCTTGTTGCGGATCGCATCATAGGCTTTGCTTCTCAACGCACGAGCGCACCGTTCCTGCGTCGTCGGGATTCCGTGCGTCGCCATTTCGTCCATGATGGCCTGCCAGGTGCGCGTGGTCATCTTTGGGTCGTGGGCGGCCAGGTAGACGCGACCAAGCGCAAGATTCACCGAGGGCTGGCGATGGGCCTCGTTCATGGCGTTGATCAGGCATTGGGCTTCGTGTTTATCCTTGGTGCGAAGGCTGCCCTGCTTGGGGCTGTCGTTGTCCTGCCAGTAGAATCCGCCGTTGCTGCGGCGATACAGACGGTATTTAAGTTGCACGTTCATCTCCGGTTAGGAGGATGGCACGCGCCAAATTTTTGCGTTACGGAGTAGTAGGGGAGTTGTGGCAGAGTTCGCACGAATTCTGGCGTGCGTAGGGCTTTGCTGGCAAATCCGCTGGCATTTTTCTCCTAAAACGTCCTTCCGATTGGAGTAAGTTGCTCACAACAAGCAACTTGTCGAATGGCTCCAGCGGTAGGATTTGAACCTACGACCAATCGGTTAACAGCCGACCGCTCTACCACTGAGCTACGCTGGATTTGCAATTGCATCGCGGCGAATCGCCGCATCCCCTTGCAATTTCGAGGGGAACAAACCTACTGAACCACACGCTCAGGGCAAGTCTTTTCTCCATTGTTTTTTGAGCCGCAATCCATACGGGCGAAGCGAATTTTGTTTATTCTTGAGTCGGCATCAAATCATGGGCAAACTCCGGTTTCTCCCTCCCCCAATATGACTAATCCGATCCCCTCCGTGGCTCGCGCTTGCTCGCGGGCATCGTTCATTGCCGTGGCTTCGTTTGTTTTGGTTGGCCGCTCGCTTGCGGCTGATCCGGAATACAAGGAGGCCCGCGTTTACATCACCGCGCCGCCGGCGACGACCGCGCCCGCGGCGCCCAATGCTTTCCCGGCGCCGACACCGGCCCCGGCGCAGTTGATCACCGAGCACGGCTTTTTCGCGCTGGCGGACCTCGACGAGCCGGATGAGGACATCCCGACGATCATCATCGACCAGAAGCATACCTTCCAGACGATTCTCGGTTTCGGCGGGGCGTTCACGGACGCGGCGTCCTCGGTTTTTGGCAAGCTGCCGAAGGAGAAGCAGGACCAGTTTTTGAAGGCGTGTTTCGATCCGGTGGAGGGCAATGCCTATACGCTTTGCCGCACGACGATCCATAGCTGCGATTATTCGGACGACATGTACACTTACGACGATACGCCGGGGGACAAGGAGCTGAAGAATTTCTCCATCGATCACGACAAGAAGGACCGGATTCCGTTCATCAAGCGGGCGATGGAAGTCTCGGGAGGCAAGCTGCAGCTTTACGCGTCGCCGTGGAGCCCGCCGGGATGGATGAAGACCAACGGTGAGATGCTGCACGGCGGGAAGTTGAAGCCGGAATACAACCAGACGTGGGCGGATTATTTCGTGAAATACATCAAGGCCTACCAGGCAGAGGGCATCCCGATGTGGGGCCTTACGGTGCAGAATGAGGCGCAGGCGACGCAGACGTGGGAGTCGAATCTTTTCAGCGCGGATGAGGAGAAGGATTTCGTGAAAAATTTCCTCGGGCCGACATTGCACAAGGCGGGTCTCGGCGACGTGAAGGTGATGATCTGGGACCACAATCGCGGATTGATCTACGAGCGCGTGCAGCCGGCGTATGATGACAAGGAAGCGTCGAAATACATCTGGGGCACGGCGTATCATTGGTACACGGGCGATCACTTCGACAACGTGCGGATCGTTCACGACGCGTTTCCGGACAAGCATTTGCTATACACCGAGGGGGGGATCGGCGGGACATGGGCGGCGGCGCTGCGGCTCTCGCGGAGCATGATCACGGACATCAACAATTGGTGCGAAGGCTGGGCGGTGTGGAATCTCCTTCTCGACGAGGACAATGGCCCGCGCCACGCCGGCGATGTTCCCGGGGTGCACGGCAGCACGGTGGCCAACGCGAACACGGCAACGGGCGAGGTGACCTATAATCCGCCCTATTATGTGATGGGGCAGTTTTCGCGGTTCATCAAGCCGGGGGCGAAGCGGATCGTCTGCACGTCGAACAGCGACGATTTCATCGCGACGGGGGCGATCAATCCCGACGGGAAAATCGTGGTGGTGGCGCTCAACTTGCAGGACCGGCAAACGTTCATGCGCGTATGGATGCACGGGAAGTATGTGAAATACCAGTGCCCCGCGAACGCGACGATCACGTTCATCCTGCAGCCGTCGCAGGGCTGAGCAGGAGTTAAACGAAGTAAAACCTCGTCGGCAAGTGCGTTCCCAAGTTCATGAGCTTGTCCCGATTTGGTGGACATGTGGAGGAAGTATTTATTGTTAGCTGCGAAAAAGACGTGGGCCTCGCGACGCAAGGCCCGCCAGCCGAAGGAGTAACAAAGTGTTACCTTTGCGGGGTTGGGGAGGGGGTAGGGTTGAGGAGGGCGTCCACTGCCGTGGAGAGCCATGCGGGCGAGAGCTCGCTTTCGTGGAAATGGTCGTTTTTCAACCCGTCGGCGGGCTTGTGGTCCTTCTCGCTTTTTTCAACCGCATCCCAGAGGGTGAGGATGCTGTTGAGGGTGTCGAGGTCGTCCGCGAGGGCGCTGTTGGTGATGCGGGTGTTTTTGAGGTCCTCATGCAGGGCGTCGAGTTTGTCGAGAAACGAGAAGAGGGGTTGCTTGGGCCTGGTTTCGCCGGTGCTGAGGCAGTCGATGAGGAAGCGGGCGCGGACGGCGGCATTTTTCTGGAGGAGGGAGTCGCGGGCCGGATTGAGTTCCGCGGGGCCGACCCAGCTGTTGATGGCGTCGCAGAGGGAGGCGTATTCATAATAGGATTGCTCCCCGGTGATGCGGGTATGGATGACCTTGTCGCGCAGACCCAGCCAGTCCTCCGCCAGCCTTGTAAACGCCGGGATGGAATCGGGATGTGAGACATTGTATGACATCAGTTGCCTGACATCGCGCTCAACCCCGGTGTCTGCGCCGGGCTCGGCGGTTTCGAGGACCTTGACCCAGTTTTGCGAGAGGTCCCGGGCATCGCGGGCGATGGTTGCCACGTCTTCCTGGGTGCGCCCCCGGCCAATCTGGGCGAGCAGGGTTGCGGCGTCGCCTTCCTTGTGGCCAGGCACGCTGTCCAATTCGGTGGTGACGGTGGTGGCGAGGTCATCGCGGGATTTTTTCCGCGCAATCAGGACCCCGGCGATGGTCACCAGGGCGATGGCGGCGGCCGCGCCCGCGAGCAGGCCCCAGCGGAATTTGGGAGGGGGGGGCGGTGGGTTGCTTCCGGGAGGGAGCGGCGATTTTGGCGCGGGGGCCGCGGCAGCGGGGAGCCGGCCGGTCTGCGCGGAATCGGCCGCTGGGCCGCGCGGGATCACGGGAGTGATGCCATTTTTCTTCACGGTCAAGCCGGGTTCGAGGACGTAGACGACGCGCCCGGACTGCTCGATTTGCGCGCGCACGGGTGAATCAGGCGGAATGCCTATCCATTGAAATGAAGTCGGATCGCCGGGCAGGAAATGGGTGGTGAAGGGGAAGGCCCAGTTGCGCCCTTGCGCGAGGAGCAGGGATTCGCCGAAGAGGAGGAGCGCGGCTTGCTGGCGCGGATCGCGCTGCGGTTCGATGGTGTAAACGAGGCCGCAGCCGCGTTCGGTGCCGGGCTCGAGAAGGAGGGCGGCGTAGCGCGGGTTGCCGGTGGCGCGCTCCCACCATTTGGCGGGGAGGCGGACGACCCGCGGGATTAATTCGAGGGACAACTCGCTGGTCGCATCGAGATGGGCGGGTGCGTCGTTCCAGTGGTCGCGCCATGCGAAGGAGAGCAGCACATCGACCGGTGACACGGTGGCGGCAGCCGCTTCTTTCGCCGTAATGATGAGGTGATGCGCGATGTGGTTTGGGCCGCCCGCGCTGTCCGCGCCCGCATCGCGGATGCGGCTGAGAACGTGATATCGGGTGCCGCCTGCGTTCATGAGGCGGTGGGCATAAACGATGCGCCCCCCGGGGTTGAAACAGCTGATGCTCTCAATCCCGGTTACTAGCGCATCCGGGATTGAGCGGTGGCGCGCGACTGTGCCGAAGCCGGAGCGGCCGGCTTCGAGCAATTGCGGGGCGCTTGTATGGATGAGTTGCCAGGCCATTGCGCAGTTCAGCCGGGGGAAATCTGCCGGGGAATCATCGGTCACGAAATTTGCCAGAGAGCGTCCCAAAAACAAGGGGAAACCACGCGCAAGGGGCGAAATTGTATCGTAAATGAAGGATGGTCTGTTAATAAGGAGTGCCGCGATGGACTGTGTAAAACAAGTGTTAATACTGTGCGCGTTCTGGGCGTGCTTCCCCGGCGCTGTCCGGGCGCAGGACTACATGCAGGGCGACCTGGCGAATGAGCCGCTGGTGGACGTGTCAAAGGTGGCCCCGGCAATTGTCATCGATCTGCGGTACGCCACGGACCGCAACATCACCGGGCACCCGATTTATCCCGCGGGGATGAAGTGCCTGCTCCGGAAGGGGGTTGCCGGGAGATTAAAATCAGCGGAGACGATCCTGGAGTTGGCCGGTTACCGGTTGAAGATTTGGGACGCTTACCGCCCTTCGCATGCGCAGAAAATCTTGTGGGCGCTCGTGCAAAACCCCGAGGTGGTCGCCGACCCGAACAAGGGCGGCTCGCGGCATTCGTGGGGTGTGGCGGTGGATGTGACGCTCGTCGATCTCGACGGCAAGGACGTTCCAATGCCGACCGATTTCGATGATTTTACCGACGCTGCAAAATCCGATTACAAGGGGAAGGACCCGGTGGTCGCGAAGAACCTGAACATCCTCAAGAATGCCATGGATGTCGCGGGTTTCGAGGGGATGCGGGACGAGTGGTGGCATTTTTCCTCGACGACATGGCGCAGTTACGGGTTGGTGGACGACCCGGGCAAGCTCATGGAAAAGGAGGCCGCGCCAACGGCAACGACTCGCACGGCAAGTGCGTCCCCGTCTCCCGCTTCAACTCCCGGGGCTTCGCCAGCACCCCAGGATCCCCGCGCTCCGCAGCACTGACGGTGTTTCATTTTGCGCGTTGAAGGGAACGCGTTTAACATTCCGCCATGACACAATTCCGACTGCTGGGTGTGGCCTTGGGGCTCGCAAGCTTTGCGGGAATCAATCTTTATCTCACGGTTTTTGCCACAGGGCTGGCGATCCATGAGCACTGGATCATCCTCGAGTCGCAATACCCGGGGCTCGCGGCGCTCGGGAACCCGGTCGTGATCGTGGTGGCCGGCCTGCTTTATTTCATCCAGTTTTTCGCGGACAAGGTGCCGTGGGTCGATTCGCTCTGGGAGACGTGCCCTTGCGCTACAGTAAACCGAACATCAATTCCGCCTCGGAGACGAGCTCGCCGTTCACGATGCATTGGCCGCTCACCTTGGCGATGTTCTTCTTCGATTTGATGACCGCGACGTGGATGAACAGCGTGTCGCCGGGCACCACGGTCTTGC
>DASZPK010000583.1:0-3207 GCA_035550335.1 Chthoniobacteraceae bacterium
AAATTGTCCCCGGCAAAAGTCGGGATCGGAACCGGGATGCCGTGGGCGAGAATCGTGCTCGGGCTGTAGGAGACGTAGCACGGCTCGTGGTAAAGCACCTCGTCGCCGGGATTGATGAGCGCGCGCAACGCGAGATCAATCGCCTCCGAGACGCCCACGGTCACGATCACCTCGGTCTTCGGGTCGTAGCCCACCTTGAAATTTTTCGCGACGTAATCGGAGATCGCCTCGCGCAATTTCGGCAGGCCGAGGTTGGAGGTGTAGCCGGTGCGGCCCTGCTCGAGCGAATAGATCGCCGCCTCGCGGATGTGCCACGGCGTGTCGAAATCGGGCTCGCCGATGCCGAGCGAGATCACGTCGTCCATCGTCTGGACGACCTCGAAAAAGTCGCGGATGCCCGACTTGGGAATGCCGTGTACGTGATTGGCGATGTGCTTTTTAAAGTTCATTGCAGATGAATGCGCAGCCGCGTGTTGTAGCGTGCGCTGTCCTCAGCGCAAAACGGGGGCGCCGCAGCAAATTCTTTTCCAAGCGGTGTCCAACGCCTCCGCTGGGGACAGCGGACTCTACATCTGTTTGTTGCGACGCCTTCCGAAGGAAATTTTGCAGATTCATACGCACGCTACGGGGCCACGGCGAGGCGCTTGGAGCGCGGCTCGCGGACCAACAGCGCGCCATTTTCCTTGTAGGCCTTGAGCCGGAAATGGGTCGCGGTCGAAACCACGCCCTTGATGGTGCTCAACTTCTCCGCAACAAAATTTGCCACTTCCTGGAGCGTGGCCCCGTCGACGATCACCAGCAAATCGTAGCCGCCGCTCATGAGGTAGCAGCTCTGCACCTGCTCGAATTTCGCGATGCGGCTCGCCAGGCGGTCAAAGCCGCCGCCGCGCTCGGGGGTGATCTTCACCTCGATGACGGCGGTGACCGAGCCGTTGCTCGCCTTGTTCGCATCGATGATGGCCTGGTAGCCGAGGATCACGCCCTCCTTCTCGTACGCGGCGATGCGTTTGGTCACCTCGGCTTTGCTGAGGTTCAATTCCTTTGCCAAATCCTCCACGGGGGCGTCGGCGTTGGATTTTAAAAGTTTCAGTAGTGCTTCCATGAATCGGGGATGTGCCGCGCTTGTCGGGCGGTGATCGTGCTGACGATACTGCCGGGGCGCTTAATCGCCAAACGAAATTTCCACCGAGCGCGCCATCTTCACGAACTGGCTGTCCGGCGAGACGAGGCGCAGGCGGTGAACCGCTTGCGCGATGGGCACTTCATATACAGCGTGGTCGCGGTAGCTGACCATGTAGCCGAATTTGCCTTCGTTGACCATTTCCACGGCCTTGACGCCGAATTGCGTGCCGAGGATGCGGTCGTGCGTGGTGGGCGCGCCGCCGCGCTGGAGATGGCCGAGGACGCAGGTGCGTGTTTCCTTGCCGGTGCGCTCGGCGATTTCCTTCGCCACGGTTTCGGCGATGCCGCCGAGACGGTATTCGCCGGTCTCGGTTTTGTGCATGAGGCTCTGGCCGTTGACGGGCTTTGCGCCCTCGGCGACCACGACAAGCGTGCTGCGGCAGCCATCAGCTTCGCGTTTGTTGACCACCTCCGCGATCTTGGTGTAATCGAACGGGATCTCGGGGATAAGAATGATGTCGCCGCCGCCCGCGAGGCCTCCGTAAAGCGCGATCCAGCCGGCGTGGCGTCCCATGACTTCAAGGACCATCACGCGTTTGTGGCTGGTGGCGGTGGTGTGGAGGCGGTCCATCGCCTCGGCCACGCAAGCCACCGCGGAATCGAACCCGAAGGTCATGGCTGTGGCCTCGATGTCGTTGTCGATCGTCTTGGGCACCCCGACGGTGTTGATGCCGTTTTCGCAAAGCTGAAGCGCGGTGGTGAGTGAACCGTCGCCGCCAATGGTGACAAGCGCATCGACTTCAAGGCTCTTCAAGGTGCTTTTTGCCTGCTCGATGATTTCGAGCGGTATCTGCGCCTTGCCGCCCGCGCCCACCTTCGCGACGAAATGACCGCGGTTGGTCGTGCCGAGAATGGTGCCCCCGAGATGCATGATGCCCGCGGTCTTGTGGCGGTCGAGAATCATGTAGTCGCCCCCGGGAGGCAGCAGCCCTTCGTACCCATCCCTGAAACCGAGCACTTCCCACCCAAACGAATCCGCGGCCCGCACCACGCCACGCAATACCGCATTCAGGCCGGGACAATCCCCGCCGCTTGTTAAAACACCGATTCGCTTCTTAGACATAGATTTTATAACACGAGACCTTCGTCCTTTTTCATGGGGCGGCCCTTGGCCTCCCATTGGTCGTAAAGCTGCCAGCCGCGGTTCATCAGGCCGCCCGCGGCCTTGTAGCGATCGGTCGCGCCGAGCACTACCACGATAAGGCGCCGCGGCGTGATGATGTATGTGTCGCCATTCTTCACCGATTCCGGCGCGCGCGCCGAGGAGATGATGAGGCATTCGCCCGCGTGGGCCGTAGTGCCGGTCTTTACGCCATCGATATTGTTCACGCCGAGCAATTCATTCGTGTTGCGCAGCATATAGCGGCTCTGCGTGCCATCCGCGTGCTGGATGGTGACTTCGCGTTCCTTTTGCGAGACGTAAAAGCGGAACCCGGAGCGCGCCATCGCATAGGCGGAGAGCCGCGCCATGTCGCTCGCGGTGGAGTAGGGGAGGCGGCCTTTGATGTTGTCGAGCCCGTGCGGATTGAGGAAAAGCGTGCGCTCCATCTTGAGCTTGCGGGCGAGGGCGTTCATCTGCGCCACGAAGGCGTACTCCGCGGAGACATCCGCTGCGCGCGGCAATGTCTGCCCCACGTGCACGGCGAGGGTGAGCGCCGCGGTATTGTCGGATTGCATGAGCGCGGAGTAAAGGAGATCGCGCAAGGTCATCTGGTCGCCGGGCTGGAGGCCGACCGGGTCCTGGCCGAGCGCCGCGGCCTGCTGCGGCACGGTGGCAAGCTGGGTCAGGTCGGCCTTGGTCGCTTGCGCCCAATCGAGCACCACCATGGCGGTGGCGATTTTTGTGAGGCTGGCGACTTGGAGTTTTTTATCGACGTTGCCGCCATCGAGGACATGGCCTGTGGTGGCGTCCAGCACGACGTAGCCCTCTGCAAAATTCTGCGCGCTGGCCGTGCGGGCGGATATTGCCAACACTGCGAGAACAGCGGGAAAAACGAAAAAAAAGCGCCTAAGTGTATCCATTAA
>DASZPK010000584.1:0-9313 GCA_035550335.1 Chthoniobacteraceae bacterium
CGGGCCATTATCCAGCAGAATTTTTTGCGCGATGATGCTCGTGACGGGCGCGAGGATGGTGAAATGCGTCGCTCCCCTCACGGGAATGAAATGCGCGAGCGGATTGCGCGAGGCGCCCGCCATCGTTTTCAGCGGGCCGATGTTGCTCGGCTTGTCCGTCCCCTCGAGCGCAAAGACCGGTGTGCGGATGCCCTGCAGCCATTTCACCGGTGAACGCAAATCCGACTCGCGCGGGTCCGAAAGATCGAACCCGAGTTCCTTCGGGTCGTAATGCCGCACGTCGTCAATCGGCCCGAAGGCAAACACCGCGCGGAACCGGTCCGACGATTCCGCCACCAGCATCGCGACCGTGCCGCCCGTGCTGTGTCCACCGAGGTAAATGCGGGCGGGGTCGACGTAATCGAGCTTAGCAAGGTAATCCACCGCCGCGAGCACATCGTCCACTTCGCCGTAGAAATTTTCCATGAATCCCGGGCTGTCGTTCCCCCCGCGCATCGAGGGATACATCGTCACGATCCCCGCCTCGCGGAACGCGCGCGCCGACTGGTCATTCGTGGCCGGCGCGGGCTTCCATTGCACCGGGCTGATGCTGTTGCTGAACCCTCCCGTGATCCAGATGATCGCCGGATGCCTCCCCCCGCCCGCCGGGCGCGGAGTCACATACGCCGGCATTCCGCCCAGCGGTCCCCGGTAGTTCACCAATTGTAAAACACCCTCCGGCGGCTCCGGCGCGGGCTCGCCATCGGAATCCTTGCGGATGAGTTTCGTCACAAATCCCGCGCGGGCCTGCGGCAGGGTCTGGGTGGCCACAGGCTCCGCCGTTTTCCTGCAAGCGCATAGCGTGCCGGCGAAAAGCAGAACGGCGATGATTGGAGGGCATTTCATGACGCGCGGCATTCGTAAAATGCAGGGATGCTCACTGCGTTACAATAAAAAAGCCGGGACCCGCAAAGGCCCCGGCTTTTCAATGATTCGTGTTCCGTTCCGCTTTAGCGCGAGTAGAGCTCGACGATCAACTGCTCGTTGACGATCGGCGCGATTTCGTCGCGGGTAGGAATGCGGGCGACGGCGCCGCTGAACTGGTCCTTGTTCAAGGTGAGCCAGTCGGGCACGGGCGCGATCTGCGTGAGCTCCAGATACTTCGTGGCAAGACGGCGCGAACCGGGCTTGTCCTTGATGGCGATGGTGTCGCCGGCGCGGAGGTTGTAGGAGGAGACATCGACCTTGCGGCCGTTCACGGTGACATGGCCGTGGGAGACGAGCTGCCGCGCGGCGCTGCGGGAGTTCGCGAAGCCAAGACGGAAAACAATGTTGTCGAGGCGCGTCTCGAGAAGCTGGAGGAGCGTTTCGCCGGTGATGCCGCGGCGGGTGAGCGCGATCTGGAAGTAGCGGCGGAACTGGCGCTCGAGCAGGCCGTACTGGTAACGGAGCTTCTGCTTCTCGGCGAGGGCGAGGGCGTATTCGGATTGCTTGCGGCGCGAGCCTTTGGGGCCGTGCATGCCGGGGCCGTAGTTTTTGCGTTCGAGCGCCTTGGAGGGCCCGAAGATGGGCACCCCGAAGCGGCGGCTGATTTTGGATTTGGGTCCTGTGTAACGTGCCATGGATGTGTAGCTCTAAATGGTTGGGTGAAAATCAGACGCGGCGTTGTTTGGGCGGGCGGCAGCCGTTGTGCGGCACCGGGGTGACGTCGCGGATGACGCTGATCTCAAGCCCGATGGCCTGGATGGCGCGGACGGCCGATTCGCGGCCGGCGCCGGGGCCCTTGACGCGGACTTCGACTTCCTTGAGGCCGTGGCCCATGGCCTGGCGGCAGGCGTCCTGCGCGACCATCTGGGCGGCGTAGGCGGTGCTCTTGCGCGAGCCTTTGAACCCGACTTTCCCGGCGCTGGACCAGCCGATCACGGCGCCGTTCTGGTCGGTGATGGAGACGATCGTGTTGTTGAACGTGGCCGACACGTGCGCGATGCCGCTGTGGATGTTTTTGCTGCCCTTGGCCTTGACGATCTTGGGCTGTTCGACGGAATTCGGGTCGAGCGAAAAATTTTCTTTCGGCGCTTCAGCGGCGGGAGCCGCGGCCTCTTCCTTTTTGCCCTTGGCGGCTTTGGGAGCCTTCGGGGCTTTCGGCGCGGCCGGGGCTGCGGCAGTTGCAGTCGCGGCAGGCGCGGACTCGGCAGCCGGGGCTGGTGCGGGAGCTTCGGTTTTGGGCGCTTTTTCAGCGGCTTCGGCGGCTTCAGCAGCCGCGGGTTTCTTATCTTCTGGTTGTTCGTCTGGCATGGTGTGTCTTCCCTTTTACCGTTTGATATCGTTAAACTTTTCCGGCCTTGGCGTCCTTGCTGCGCTGCACGCCCACGGTCTTGCGGGGGCCTTTGCGGGTGCGCGCGTTGGTGCAGGTGCGCTGGCCGCGCACCGGGAGGCCGCGGCGATGGCGGATGCCGCGGTAGCTGTTGATCGCCTGGAGGCGCTTGAGGTTGCCCTGGATTTCGCGGCGCAGGTCGCCCTCGATGGGGAGCTTGCTCGCGGTGATCGCGTGGATGATCTGGTTGATCTGTTCGGGGGTGAGGTTTTTCGCGCGGGTGTTCGGGTCGATGTTGACCTGGTCGAGTATCTTTTTCGCGGTGCTCGGCCCGATGCCGTAAATGTACGGCAGGGAGGCTTCAATCCTCTTGTCGCCCGGTATTTCCACTCCTAGTAATCTTGGCATATTGTTTTACCTTTTTTAAATGCTGGATCAACCCTGGCGCTGTCTGTGGCGCGGGTTTTTGCAAATGACGTGAACGACATTCTTGCGCTTCACGACTTTGCATGACTCGCACAACTTTTTGACTGATGCTCTGACTTTCATTTTCTTAAAATCCGTTCGTTAAACTCTGCCTGTAAATTCTCTAAAATTTCGTTTTATCTTCAGGGGACAAAAAATCGCGCTGGGAAAAGCCACGCTTTTTCCAGTGCGACCTTAAAATTTTCTCACTTCTGTCTAAAGGTTATCCGGCCTTTTGACAAGTCGTAAGGTGACATTTCTAGCATAACTTTGTCTCCTGGCAAGATCCGAATGAAGTGAAGTCGCATTTTTCCTGAAATATGGGCCAAAATGCGGTGTCCGTTGGGCAATTCCACCCGGAACATCGTGTTCGGGAGCAGTTCCACCACCTTGCCTTCGACTTCTATAGCGTCTTTTCTCGCCATGTGAGTATTTCCGGTTCTCCTTTGGTTATCAAAATCGTGTGTTCAAAATGCGCGGAGGGCTTGCTGTCGGCGGTCACCACCGTCCAGCGGTCGGCCAGGGTTTTCACCGAGGCGGTTCCCATGTTCACCATTGGCTCGATGGCCAGGGTCATCCCCGCCTTCAGCCGCTCTTTCGTCCCGCGACGGCCAAAGTTGGGGATCTGGGGGTCTTCATGCAGGGTCTTCCCCACGCCGTGCCCGACGAGGTCCCGCACCACGCTGAATCCATTTGCCACAACTTCCTCTTCGATGGAAGCGGAAATATCGCCGACCCGGTTCCCTTCGCGCGCCGCGGCGATGCCCATCATCAGGGCATTTTGGGTCACGTTTAACAATTGTTGAACATTGTGTTCCAGCATGCCCACGGCCACCGTGAGCGCGTTGTCGCCATACCAGCCGTCCTTGATGACACCCACGTCCAGCGCGACGACGTCGCCGTACTGGACCTTCCGCGACCCGGGAATGCCGTGCACAACCTCGTCGTTGACCGAAATGCAGATGTTGCCCGGGAAACCGCGGTAGCCGAGGAAGGCGCTTTTGCAGCCGAGTTCCGCCATGTGGGCGGCGGCGGCCTTGTCGATTTCACCGGTGGTGACGCCGGGTTTCACGAGCGAAGCCGTGTATTCGAGCACCTTGCCTGCAAGGCGGCAGGCCTCGCGCATCTTTTCGATCTCCTTCGGCTTTTTGATCGGGATGCTCATGAAACAAACACCCGCCGGCCGGAAACGTTTCCAGCCACGGAAAAGGTCGGGGATGCGAGGACACCGGACACGATTTCTTCCCTAGTGACCACCACCGTTGCGGACGAGGAAGAACGCAGCCGCGCCCACCACCGCCACCGCAATGCCAACGTAAACCCAAAGCCGCACCGTCTGCGCCACGGCCTCGCTGCGCCCGGCCGGGGTGCGGTCGAATTGGCCGCGCAGCTTGCCTTTGCGCAAAAAGCCGTCGTAATGCCGCTGAAACAGGAAGGTCTCGATCTGGCGCATCGTGTCGAGCATCACGCCCACCATGATGAGGAGGCTGGTGCCGCCGAAGAATTGCGCCGCGAGCTGCGGCACCTGCATCTGCTGCACGAGCAACTGGGGCAGGATCGCGATGATCGTAAGGAAGGTCGCACCCGCGAAGGTGAGGCGCGTCATCGTGTAATCGAGGAAATCCGCCGTGGGTTTGCCGGGGCGCTGGCCGGGAATGTAGCCGCCGTATTTTTTCAGATCGTCTGCGATCTGGCCCGGCTGGAATTGCATGGCGTTCCAGAAATAGCTGAAGAAGAAAATCATAACACCGTAGATGGTGTAATGCAGCCATCCCTGCGAAAGCATGTTGGCGAACTGCTGGGCCGCCGCGCCATGGGAAGCCATCTGCACGATGGAAGCCGGGAAAATAATGAGCGACTGGGCGAAGATGATCGGCATCACGCCTGCGGCATTGACCTTGAGCGGGAGATACTGGGTCTGCCCGCCGTACATTTTACGACCGACGACCTTTTTTGCGTAGGTGACGCTGATCTTGCGCTGCGCCTGTGTCATGGCGATGACGGCCGCGATCACAAAAACAAAAAACGCCACCATGATCACGAGCATCATCGGCTTCACGGCGCTCTCCTGGCCGGGGGCGACGAACGTATTCCATGCCTGGGCAAGGCCCGCGGGGAGGCGCCCGACGATGCCCACGGTGATGATGAGCGAGACGCCGTTGCCGACTCCCTTGTCGGTGATCTGGTCGCCGATCCACATCAGGAGCATCGAGCCTGCGGTAAGGAAAATGACCGAGCTGGTGACAAACCACGGGCCGGGGTTCGCCACGAGCGGCACTCCCAGGCGGCGGATGGTTCCCTCGATGCCATGCAGGAGGAAGCTGTGGGTCGGGTCCTGGAACTGCGTGCGCGCGAGAAGGCCGCCCTGCAGGATGCAGAGAATGATCGTCGCGTAACGCGTGTACTGCATGATCTTCTGCCGGCCGCCGTCTTCCTTCTGCATTTTGTTGAGCGTCGGGATGACCGCCGTCAACATTTGCATCATGATCGAGGCGCTGATGTAGGGCATGACCCCGAGCGAAAAGAGCGCGCAATTTTCGAGCGCGCCGCCGCTGAAGAGGTTGAACATCGCGGTGAGCGCGCCGCCCGCCTGGTCCTTGGCCTCGTGATGGAGCCATTCGTCCAGGACGTGGGGGTTGATGCCGGGGCACGAAATCGCCGCGCCGAGGCGGACGATCACGAGCAGAAGCAATGTGAACAGGACGCGATTCCGCAGTTCGGGAATCTTGAAGGTGTTGGTGAAGGCTGAAATCATTTCGCGCGGCTCCTTGCGAAAGGATTACTTCGAGCCGGCGGCTTTATCGCCAGCCGCGGCAGCGGCCTTGTCGCCCGTGAGGGCAACGGTGCCGCCCGCCTTCTCGATTTTTTCACGCGCGGAAGCGCTGACCTTGTCCGCCGTGATGCTGAGTTTCTTTTTCAACTCGCCGGCGCCGAGAATTTTCACGCCGTGGTAATTGCCGCGGATCAAATTTCCCTCGAGCAACGCCTTTTCATCGACGACCGCGCCGTTGTCGAAACGGTTGAGGGCGTCGAGATTCACGACCGCGTAGTTCGTCTTGAACGCGGCGTTGTTGAAGCCGCGCTTGGGAAGGCGGCGGATGAGGGGCATCTGGCCGCCCTCGAAACCGAGGCGGAGGCTGCCGCCGGAGCGGGCTTTCTGGCCCTTGTGGCCTTTGCCGCTGGTCTTGCCGTGGCCGGAGCTTTCACCGCAGCCGAGGCGCTTGACCCGGTGCTTGGAGCCCGGGCGGGGTTTTAAAGTATGGAGATTCATGACTGCTTGTTTGGTTCTAATGCCGTCCGGCTTATTCCTTGCCGTTCGCGGCCTTCGCGGTGATGCCGCGGAGTTTGTAAATTTCGTCACGCAGGCGCAAATGCTGAAGCGCCTCGATGGTGGCCTTGACCACATTCGCATGGTTGCTGGAGCCCAGCGATTTGGCGAGCACATCCTTGATGCCCGCGGCTTCCACCACCGCGCGCACGCCGCCGCCGGCGATGACGCCGGTGCCGGGCGACGCGGGCTTGAGCAGCACGCGGCCGCCGCCGAATTCGCCGATGACCTCATGCGGGATGGTGTTCTCACGCACGGAGATTTTCACCATGGATTTCTTGGCCGACTCGGACGCCTTGCGGATCGCCTCGGAGACTTCGTTCGCCTTGCCAAAACCGCAGCCGACCTTGCCGGCGCGGTCGCCGGTCACGATCAATGCGCTGAAGCTGAAACGCCGTCCGCCTTTCACGACCTTGGCGCAACGGTTGATAAATACGACTTTCTCGCTCAGGCCGGATTTGTCCTTGTCGGACTGCCCGCGATCATCTCTTTTTCTTTCTCTGCGTTGTTCAGCCATAATAATTTAGAATTCCAAGCCACCCTCGCGGGCGGCGTCTGCCAGCGCCTTGACCTTGCCGTGATACATGAAACCACCGCGGTCGAAAACGACTTTGCTTACCTTGCCTTTGCTGCGTTCGGCGATCAGCTTGCCGATTTTCTCCGCGGTCGCGGCGTTGGCGCGCACGGATTTGTCGCCCTTGAAGGACTTCTCGGTGGTCGCGGCGGACGCGAGCGTCTTGCCGAGGTCGTCGTCGATCACCTGCGCGTAAATGTTCTTGCCGGAAAAATGCACCGCGAGGCGGGGACGCTGGGTCGTGCCCTGCACGCGCTTGCGGATGCGCTTGTGGCGAAGTTTGGTTGGATCAATCTTGGTGGTAGCCATGGAAATTATTGTACGGTCTTGCCTTCCTTGCGGATGATCTGCTCGCCGACATAGCGCACGCCCTTGCCTTTGTAAGGCTCCGGCGGGTAATACGCGCGGATGTCCGCTGCGACCTGGCCGACCAGTTGTTTGTCGATTCCCTCGACCTTGAGCTTGGTGTTGTCGGTCACCGTGATTTTGATCCCCTGCGGAATCGGGAAATGGATCGGGTGCGAAAAGCCGAGGTTCAGGTTGAGGATCGCGCCCTGCACGGCGGCCTTGAAACCGACGCCTTGGATTTCGAGTTCCTTCACGAAGCCGGCCGAGACGCCCGTGACCATGTTCGAGATGAGGCTGCGCGAGAGGCCGTGGAGCGCCTTCACGCCGCGGTCGTCGCTGCTGCGATCGAGCGCGAAATGCTTCGCATCCACGCTGCGCCCCTTGATCTGCTTCGGCAGGGTCCACGCGAGCTTGCCTTTCGGGCCCTCGACGTTGACGACGCCTTCGCCGGTGAGGTTCACCTTCACCTTGTCGGGAAGTTCAATTTGTTTGTTTCCAATTCGTGACATCTTTTTTTCCTCCTCTTACCAGACGTAGGCCAGCAATTCCCCGCCCACGTTCTGTTTCTTCGCCTGGCGGCCGGTGAGCAGGCCTTGGGGCGTGGACAAAATCGCAACTCCCATGCCGCCGAGCACGCGCGGCACGTCCTGCGACCCGACGTATTTGCGCAGGCCGGGGCGACTCACCCGGCGCAAGCCGGTGATGGCCGAGGTCTGGTTCACGAGCTTGTTCGTGACCTTGATGCTCGGGTGCGCGCCCTTGGTGTCGAGCTCGTAATCGGTGATGTAACCCTCCTGCTTGAGCAGGCGGGCAAACTCCGCCTTGATCTTGGAATAAGGCACGTTGACCTCCTTGAGCTTGGCCTTGTTGGCGTTGCGCAGGCGGGTCAAAAAGTCGGCGATGGGATCGGAAAGTTGGCTCATGAGTTCAGGCGGTTTTAGCGGCGGCGGCGGGACGTTTTGCCCTGTCGGTAAACGGCACGCCGAGTTCGGTGAGGAGCATCTTTGCCTCCTCGTTGGTTTTGGCCGAGGTCACAATCGTCACATCGAAGCCGATGTTGCGCTTGATTTTGTCGAGCTCGACCTCGGGGAAAATGGACTGGTCGGAAACGCCGAGGGTGTAGTTGCCGTTGCCGTCGAACGCGCGCGGCGAGATGCCGCGGAAGTCTCGGATGCGGGGGAGCGCCATCTTGATGAGGCGCTCGAGGAATTCATACATGCGGGCGCCGCGCAGGGTGACCCGGGCGCCGATCGGCTGGTCCTTGCGGAGCTTGAAGGTGGCGATGCTCTTCTTCGAGCGGGTCTCCGCCGGCTTCTGGCCGGTGATGAGCGCGAGCTCGGCCTTCGCGTCTTCCAACGCTTGTTTGACATCCGCTTGCGAGGCGATGCAGGTGTTCACGACCACCTTCTGGATGTGCGGCACCTGGTGCGCGTTCTTGTAGCCGCGCTTCTCCAGCAATGCCGGCACCACGCGCTCCTTGTATTCCTTGTAAAGTTCCACTGCCATAATTTTTTAAATGACGTTTTACGCCGCCTTCTTCGTTTTCCTTGCCTTTGGCTTTTCCTGCACCTCGGCCAGCTTCACGTTCGAGATGTGAATCGGGCCCTCGCGCTGCACGATCTCGCCCTGCGGGCGCTCCTGCGATTTGCGCTGGTGCTTCTTGATGATCCGCACGCCCTCGATGAGCACCTGGCTCTTCGCGGGAAGCACCTCGAGGATCTTGCCCGTGGCGCCGGCGTGCTCGCCCGAGATCACCTCGACGTTGTCGCCTTTTTTCACGTGGGTTTTCAACTTGCTCATAACACCTCCGGGGCCAGCGACACGATCTTCATGAAATTCTTGTCGCGCAGTTCGCGCGCGACGGGGCCGAAAATGCGCGTGCCGCGCGGATTCAGGTCCTTGTCGATGATGACGATGGCATTCTTGTCGAAACGCAGGTAGGAGCCGTCGTCACGCTTGATCGGCTGCTTGGTGCGGACGAGCACCGCGCGCACGACTTCGCCCTTCTTCACCGTGCCGCCGGTGGAGGCCTCGCGCACGTGCGCGGTAATCACGTCGCCTATCGACGCGTAAAGCGACGGCTTGCCAATCACGCCGATCATCTTGGCCATGCGGGCGCCAGTGTTGTCGGCTACATCGAGTCTTGATCTGATCTGCACCATAAAATCTGTGTTTGCCCCGCGCTCGGGCGGGACGAAAAGGGTTGGGAGTTTACACTAATGTTTGATGATTTCAACCAATCTCCAGCGCTTTAATTTGCTGAGGGGACGGGTCTCGACGATGCGGACGACGTCGCCCACCTTCG
>DASZPK010000585.1:0-6777 GCA_035550335.1 Chthoniobacteraceae bacterium
CCCGTAGAGCGCGAGCTTCCCGCCGTAAGCCTTGATGCGCTGCGCCGCCTCGAAAAACACCGCGAGCCCCGAACTATCGATGTACGACACCTGCGTGAAATCCACCACGACGCGCGGGATTTTCTTTTTGATGAGCGGCTCGAACGCGCGTTTGAGATGCGGCGATTCGTGGAGGTCGATTTCCCCCGTGATCGAAAGCACATTCGGCTGCGGATGGGAAATGTCGGCCATGGGCCCCCTGCCATAGCATCAAACGGAGGCAGTATCAATCCCGAAGGGCCTGCGTGTGCGGGCGCGGTTACCGGCGCGCTTCTTCGCTTTCCGAATTTTTCAGGATCAGCGAGATCGCGCGCACCAGTTCCTCGGTGTTCACCGGCTTGGACAGCACCATCGCGTCCACCGTTTTGAGGAATTCGTCGACCTTTGCGTTGCCGCTGTGGCCGGTGATGAAAATGAAGCGCTTGCAGAGGTGCGGCTTGGTGCGCTGCACGGCGAGGTAAAACATGTCGCCCGGCATGGCGGGCATCATCATGTCGCACATGATGATGTCGAAATCGAGCGCCATGACCTCGTGCAGCCCCTCGACGCCGTTTTTCACCGTGGTCACGACGAAATTGCGCGACTCAAGCAGCAGCTTCAGCGTGTCGGCGAGGTCGATGTCGTCGTCCAGGAGCAGGATGCTCTTGATGTCGAGGTTCATCGATAGGATGTCTAATTCGGGCATGGGTATTTCGGCTACTATAACAGCAAAGTATGGTGTGTCAGTTGATATTTACGAGCAAAGGCCATGCCAGCAGGGAAATCGCCTGGCCGGCACTCTGGATCACGCCTTCTTGAGTTCGGCGAAAAAGAGGCGCCCGGCGGTGGTTTGGAGCGCGCCGGCAATCGTGACATGCACGGTCTCGCCGAGGTGGGGGCGCGCGTGGTTGACGACGATCATCGTGCCATCGGGCAGGTACCCCACGGCTTGGTGGGCGTCGCGGCCCTCTTTCACGAGCGTGATTTCGAGGTCGTCGCCAGTCGTGAGTGAGGGGCGGAGCGATTTGGCGAGGTCGTTCAAATTCAGCACGGAGACGCCTTGCAGGCGGGCGATCTTGCAGAGGTTCGCGTCGTTGGTGAGGAGGCGGGCCTGGAGCATCGTGGAGAGATGGAGCAGGCGGCTGTCCACCGTGGTGTCCTTTTCGCTCACCGAATCGTGGATAGTCACGGAAAGCCCGGGGTTTTTTTGCATCTGGTTGAGCGTGTCGAGGCCGCGGCGGCCGCGCTCGCGCTTGATCGGGTCGGCGGAATCGGCGAGGCGCTGCAACTCCTCGAGCACGAAGCGCGGCACCACGAGCGAGCCGCTCACGAACCCGGTCATGCAAACCTCCTCGATGCGCCCGTCGATGATGATATTCGTGTCGACCAGCAGCGGGGCGTCGAGCACCGCGGTCTGCCGGAAGCGCACGTAGGGGATGATGAGCGAAAATTCATCCCGGTTGCTCCGTACGGCGAGCATCATGCCGATGTAACCGAACCCGGCGTAAACCGCGAGGCTTACGATCCACTGCACGTTTTCGCTCGAGTGCAGCAGCACGTCGGAGGCAAGCAGCAGGCGGGAGAAAAGCAACCCGAGCAGCAAACCGAAAGTCGCCGAGGAAAACGTGCGCAGCGTGATCCCTTTGAGGAGCCGGTCGGCCAGCACGATCATGAGGCCGAATAAAGCCCCCCCGATGGCGCCGAGCAATTGCGTGTTGATGCCGAAGGTCGTGCCGTCGAGGCCGGCGCCTTTTTGCGCGTCGTATACCGCGCCGCCGATTTGCGCGCCGACGAAAAGCGCGAACATCACAAACAATGCGCGCAGGAGATTGATGGTCAGGAGTGGGGTCACTTTTTCGGGGTCTGTTGCTTGGGTTTAACGCTGCCGCGAGTCACGCGGGGTTGGGGTCGGCGGAGGGTTTTTCTTCGCGGTGTCGTGGTAGAAGACGGGGCCGTGCTCCTTCATGTTGGCGATGAGCGCGTTGAAGTTGTCGGCGAGCTGGCGGTTGTTGACGAGTTGGCCGATGAGGCCCTCGCCGTGCGATGCCTTGTCAATGAAATCGCGGAAGGTCTGAAGCGTGCCGTTCAAGTTGTCGGCGGCGGAATCCACGCTTGTCATGGTCTTGTTCGCCTTGTCCACCACGCCTTGCGCGCCGGTCATGATGCCCGGCAGCTTGCCCGCCGCCTCATTGACGTTCTTTTTCAGGTTGGCGGACATGTCGTTGAGGTTCGCGATCATGTCGACCACGTTCTTTTGGTTCGAGCCGCTGAGGATGCCGTTCTGCAAATCGGTGGTGATTAACTTCACGCTGTCGATTTCATCAGAGAGTTTTTTCACGGCCTCGGGGATGCCGGCTGTTTGCTCGCCCTGGATCGCGTCGCCGGGCTCGTATTTCAATTGCGGCCATTGATCGACGTAAGGCTGTTTCGAGGGATCGTAGACCTTCAGGTCCGGCTTCTTCGGGTCCTGCGGCGGTTGGTAGGATTGCGAGGGATCGTCGCGATTGAAGCTATCGGGCTTGAACCCGGGCGCGGTGGTCACGATCACATATTTGTCGCCGAGCAGGCCCGACGAGCCCACCTCGAACGTGGAGCCGATGGGAATCTTGACCGAGTCGTCGACATTCAAAATCACCCGCACGGTTCCGAGGCTTTTGGTGAGCACGGGCTTGGTGGAGACGTAGCCGATCGGCGCGCCGCCGAGTTGAACTTTCGAATTTTTGAGCAAGCCGTCGGCGTCCGGGAGATCGACCACGAGCGGGTAGTACTTCTTGAAGATGCCCTGTTTGCCGCCGAGGCCGAATTGCAAAATCATCGCCGCGATGATGAGCAGGCCGATGCAGAGAAAAAGGCCGACCTTTACTTCCAAACCGTTTTCCTTGGCGCTGGTCTTCATGGCTTTTCGTTGGCGTATTCGGAACGCCCCTCAATGAAATCGCTGACGATGGGGTCCTTCGATGCCTGCAATTGCGCGGGCGTCCCCTTGAAATAGATGCGCCCTTCGTAGAGATAGGCGATCTGGTCCGCCACGTGGAAAGCGCTTTTCATATCGTGTGTCACTACAATGGATGTCACTTGAAACCGCTTTTGCAAGCGCCGAATCAGATGGTTGATGCTGTCGGCCACGATCGGGTCGAGGCCGGTGGTCGGCTCGTCGTAAAGGATGCAGGCCGGGCTGCTCACGATGGCGCGCGCGAGGCCCACGCGTTTGCGCATACCGCCGCTCAAGTTTTCGGGCATCTTTTTCTGCTCGCCGGCGAGGTCCACCACTTCGAGCGCGTCGGCCACTTTTTTTTCGATCTCCTTCGGGTCCTTGATGCCGTGCTCTCGGAGCGGGAATGCCACGTTGTTCTCGACACTCATCGAATCGAACAGCGCCGCGCTCTGGAACAGGATCGCGATTTTTTTCCGGATGCCGGAGAGCTGGCGCTCGGTAAGCTCCACGATGTTCTGCCCTTCGACAAGCACCTCGCCGGAGGTCGGTTTCATAAGGCCGATGATGTGCTTGAGGAGCACGCTCTTGCCGCCGCCGCTGCGCCCGATCACCACGAGCGTCTCGCCGGGGCGGACGTCGAGATCGACACCCTTCAAGACTTCCTGGTTGCCGAGTTTTTTGTAGAGCTTGCGGATGCTGATGAAATCCTCCATCGATCAGCCTCCGAGCGGGAAAAGGACGTTCAGGATGATCGATAGGAAGAAATTGATGATCAGGATCGAGAGCGAGCCGATCACCACCGCCTCCGTGGGCGCGCGCCCGACGCCTTCCGCGCCTTCCTTGGCGTTCAGGCCCTGGTGGCAACTGATGATGACGATCAGCACCGCGAAGACGAAGCCTTTTACCAGCGCCATCTTGATGTCGCGGATGCCGGTGAATTCGCGCGTGTATTCGTCGTAATACGGGGCGGAAATCCCCATCAAATCCACCCCCACCACGCGCCCCACCACGATGCCGAAACCGACGCATTCGCACACGAGCAGCGGCATCGAGAGCATCATCGCCATCGCGCGCGGCACGACGAGGTAGTCAATGGGATAAACACCCAGCGCTCGCAGGGCGTCGATCTGCTCGGTGACTTTCATCGTGCCGATTTCGGCCGACATCGCCGCGCCGACGCGCCCGGAGACCATCAGCCCCGTTAGCACCGGCCCGAGCTCGCGATACATCGAGACCGAGACCACCGCGCCCACAGCCGTATCCATCCCTAGCTGGTGAAATTGAAAATACGTCTGCGCCGCAAACACCGCGCCCACGAAGCTTCCGGTGACGATCACCACGAGCTGCGAGCGAAAACCGACTTCCTGCATCTGGATCCAGAACAGCTTCCAGCGGATTGGGGCGGCCACCATCGAAACGATGGTTTCCCACGCCAGCAGCGCCAGTTCCCCCAAATAATGGAGGAACGACAGCATTTGGAACCCCAAATATGCAAGTAAAGGCATCGGAGAAGCTACGTTGTAGGCGGTCGCCCTTCAAGCAGACAACACAAATGTGACGGGCGAAGCTTCAGTCCACGAGCTGTTGTAGCGTGCGCTGTCCCCAGCGCAGGAGCTGCGCATCGCACCAAGGAATTCGTAGCGGCGCCCAACGCCTCTGCTGAGGACAGCGGACGCTACAGTGCGCCTGGCGACGCCCAATGAAAATAAAAACACGCCGAACGGCTGCGTTTAATAGACCCGCAATGGCTGGGTTTTGCTCTTGGGATTCAATTCCAGCGGGATGGACCCCACGATCCGCGCCTCGAGCGACAATTTACGGAAAATGCCCCGGATTTCCTGCACCGTGAGCGTCGGCTCCTCAAACTCCAGGTAGACGATGTCGTGATTGCTATCCACCTTGTACCTCAGCCCCGGAACCGACTCCAATTCGTGATCCAACTCCAGGATTTTTTCCAAGCTCCTGACCCCTGCTGCGTATACTTCGAGTTCAATCATAAATTTACCTTGTAATCGCAATGGCATTCTATTCCCCGCGCCCGAAAATAGTAAAGAAAATTTCTCTTTCTTCCCGCGCGCGCTCCCATTAAACACCTATTGCCGCCGAAAAGTTGCTCTGATAAAAGCCCGGCGCGCTTTTTTTTCGCTCCATGCCCAAGAATACCAGCATCAAAAAAATCCTCCTTATCGGCTCAGGCCCCATCGTGATCGGGCAGGGGTGCGAGTTCGATTACTCTGGCGTCCAGGCCTGCAAGGCCCTCGCCGAGGAAGGCTACGAGGTGGTGCTGGTGAATTCAAACCCGGCGACGATCATGACCGATCCGGAGTTCGCCGACCGCACCTACATCGAGCCCATCACGCCCGAGGTGATCGAGAAAATCCTCGAGCGCGAAAAACCGGACGCCATCCTCCCCACACTCGGCGGCCAGACCGCGCTGAACGCCGCCATGGACCTCGTGAAAAGCGGGGCGCTTGAGCGGCATAAAACCAAACTCATCGGCGCGAATGCCGAGGCCATCGCGAAGGGCGAGGACCGTCTCCTGTTTAAACAAGCGATGATCAAGATCGGTCTCGACATGCCCCGCTCGGGTGTCGCGCACAAGATCGATGAGGCGCGCAAGGTGGCCGCGGAAATCGGGACCATGCCGCTCATTATCCGCCCTGCGTTCACGCTCGGCGGCAGCGGCGGCGGCATCGCGTACAACCGCGAGGAATTCGAAGTCATCGTCAATCGCGGCCTCGATCTCTCCCCCGTGAGCGAAGTCCTCATCGAGGAATCGCTTCTCGGCTGGAAGGAATTCGAGATGGAAGTGATGCGCGACCGCGCCGACAACTGCGTGATCATCTGCTCGATCGAAAATTTCGACCCGATGGGCGTGCACACCGGCGACTCCATTACGGTCGCCCCCGCTCAGACGCTCTCGGACAAGGAATACCAGCTCATGCGCGACGCTTCGTTCGCGGTCATCCGCGAGATCGGCGTCGAGACCGGCGGCTCGAACATCCAGTTCGCCGTGAACCCGAAAAACGGCCGCATGGTGGTGATCGAGATGAACCCGCGCGTCTCGCGCTCCTCCGCGCTCGCCTCGAAGGCGACCGGGTTCCCCATCGCGAAGATCGCGGCGAAGCTCGCGGTAGGCTACACGCTGGATGAGTTGCGCAACGACATCACGCGCGAGACCCCAGCGAGCTTCGAGCCGACCATCGATTACGTGGTCACGAAAATCCCCCGTTTTACATTCGAGAAATTCCCGAAGGCCGACCCGACCCTCACCACGCAGATGAAGAGCGTCGGCGAGGCGATGGCCATCGGCCGCACGTTCAAGGAATCGCTCCAAAAAGCGCTCCGCTCGCTCGAGACCGGCCGTTTCGGTCTCGGCAACGACGGCAAATCGCTCCCGTGCCAGCTCGCAAACGGCGCGTGGGACCTCGACCTCATTTCGCACAAGCTCGTGGTGCCGAATGCCGAGCGTATTTTCTACATCCGCATCGCATTCCTCGCCGGGTTCACCATCGAGCAAATCCACGAGCTCACCGGCATCGACCCTTGGTTTTTGTTTAACATCAAGCAGATCGTCGACGAGGAGGCCGCCTACGAGAAGGACCCCGCGTCGATCCCGTTGCTGCGCGCGAAAAAACTCGGCTTCTCCGACCGCCAGCTCGCCACGATCACCCGCACGCCGGAGCTTGAGGTGCGCGCCAAACGCAAGGCCGCGGGCATCACGCCCACCTACCGCCTCGTGGATACCTGCGCCGCGGAATTCGAGGCCTACACGCCCTATTATTACTCCACTTACGGTGATGAAAACGAAGTGCGCCGCGGGG
>DASZPK010000586.1:0-9972 GCA_035550335.1 Chthoniobacteraceae bacterium
GGGCCGCGCGCAGAGCGCGCCGATGCTCAAGAGGAGGCACGCCAGCGCGGTGTGCGCCGCCATTTGCGCGAAAGGGGGCACCGCATCGCCGCCGTAGAAATAGCGGCTGAACCCGAGCCACGCCAGCAAGCCCGCGAGCATCGCCAGGATTTGGAACGCGGCGAAAGCCTCCTTGCGCATCGCGAGGAAAAGCGCGCCGCCGAGCAGAATGAAATCCGCCGCCGTGGCCGGGGACATCCCGCTTGCAGCGAACTCCGCCGGCACAGGCAACCCAAGGTGATCGAAAAAACCGGCATTCCATCCGGCCACGCGAAACACCAACCTCACAAGCCCGACGAAGACAACAAGCCCGGCCCGTGCCTCCGCAACGCGGTGCTCCGCGGTGATTTGCCCCCCGGGATTGCCTGGCGTCTGGAGATCGATGCCAAGCGTCTGGCGACTGACAAGGATGAGCAGCAGCCCCGCCGCGGCCATCGTGAGGGCTGTGGCCGGAACCATCGACGGCCAGCCCATGCGCACCGTCACCAGCAAGGGAAAGCCGAGCACCCATCCCGCGAGAGCGAGAAGGCCGATGCAAATCACCAACAAGCCGGCAGCTTTTGCGATCCGTCTGGGGTAACCTGAAATATTCGCCATGCTTAATGCCCGCGCCGCTATGTAATGAAAGATGCTACAACTCGAATCTAAGCGGAGGGTTACTCTGTGACAAGCCGATTATGAACAAAGTAGCCATAATGCCGGCCACTGGATAGGTGGAAAATGGAACTCGACGAAGGAGAGGCTGAGGGGAGAGGGCGGTAATGAAAAGTGGAAGTAAATCCGAAAACGCGATTCCATCTGTATTAATTAATACGCCTGCTAACACGAGGTAAAACACCCGTGCGATGGAATTGCGCCGCGTGCTCAAGCGCAACTTTTTTTAGTGTAAAACACCCGTTTGCAAAGTTTTTTCTTGCCCTGTTTCCGACCGGCCACAACGAAACTGGACATGAACATTGCCCCCTCCGGGGCGGCAGAATGGGCCGCAAACCCAGCACGGACCGACCACTTTTCTTTCGACGCCCTGTAAATTTCAACCCCGGCGACTTGGCCGGTTGCTGCTCAATTGCCTATCTGACACGCAGCTCGGCCAAATTTCGCACTACTGCCACCAGCTCGTTGGCATCAACCGGTTTTGCCACATGCATCTGAAATCCAGCGCGCAAGGCGTTTGTGCGGTCCTCGCTCCGTGCGAGCGCCATCAATGCCACCGCCGGCACGTGTCGCCCGAAAGGCAGCGCGCGCAAATGGCGGATGAAATCATATCCGTCGCGGTTTGGCAGCCCGATATCGCTCAGCACCACATCGGGTTTGAATTCACTGAAAATCTCCAGGGCTTCTTCAACGGAAGTTGAGGTCCGCATTATGGCCCCGTGACGCGTCAGGATTCGGGATAAAATGCCCACCGAATCTTCATCATCATCCACCGCCAGCACCTTGATGTCGATCAGATCATCTTCATTTCTATTTTGGTCAACGCCTGCTTGCCGTTGTTCCGGCTCCGCAAGTTCCGGCTCATTCCGCACCGGCACAAGAGGCAGAGAAACGATAAAAGTGGAACCCTGATTCAAACCGGGGCTTTTCGCCTGCACGGTGCCTCCGTGCAATTCGACAAGATTTTTGACTATGGAAAGGCCCAAGCCAAGGCCGCCGTGTGTTCGCGTGGTGGATGCGTCAATCTGGCTGAAGCGTTCGAAGATATGACTGAAAAATTCCGGCGCTATGCCGATGCCATTGTCCGCCACGGCAATTTCGACATGGGAATTGATCCGTTCCAAGGTGACATGAATCCTGCCATTCTTGGGGGTAAATTTGATGGCATTATGCAAAAGGTTCCAAATGATCTGTTGCATGCGGTTTTTGTCCCCCATGACAACCCCCTCGACGCTCGATATGGCAGTCGTGAGCCGGATATTTTTTCCCGCAGCCGCAGACGCGACGACATCCATCGCAGCGGCGATGACTGACGCCAGATCGAGTTTCTGAATGTCGAGCAGGACTTTCCCAGCCTCGATGCGGCTCATGTCGAGCAATTCCTCGATCAGTTGCGATTGAACCCTGAGGTTGCGTTCGATGATGGTCAATCCTTCGGAAAGGTCCTCCGGGCTCGGATCGGATCTCAGAATTTGTGTCCAGCCCAATATGGCATTCAAAGGAGTCCGCAGTTCATGCGACAGAGTGGAAATGAATTCCGCCTTCAGGGTGTTGGCTTTTCTGAGCTGTTCATTCGCCTTTGCCAATTGGTCCATCGCTTTTTTTTGTGCTGTAATATCGCGGGCGATCTTTGAGGCTCCGATCACTTCTCCGGCGGAATTCTTGATTGGCGAGATCGTGAGTGATACATTTAATAGGCTTCCATCTTTTCGAACCCGTATCGTCTCGAAATGGTCCACCCGCTCCCCGCGCCTGAGCCGCTCCAGGATGTGCCTCTCCTCGTCCTTTCGGTCTGGTGGCAGAATCGTCAAGATCGACTTCCCCACGATTTCCTCGGCAGTATATCCGAAAATCCGGGTGGCGCCGGCATTCCAGCTCATGATGATGCCGGATAAATTCTTGGTGACAATCGCATCGTCGGAAGAATCGACGATGGCTTGCCAGAGAAGGTCAATGGGCAAAAAAGTGCTGCCGCTTTGCTGGGGGGGATTGTCGGGGGTCTGCATCGGTATTATCCAGCCTTTATCGTTGTACGTATGGGTTTTGGATGTAAGGCAAAGGGCTGCGGGAGCTTCGGCCCGCAGGAAAATTGCCAGCGAGGGCAGGCAGGCCGTTTTTCAGGCTTCCGCCCCGGAATTTATTTCATTCATCCTGAATCCTTGGGGAAACAGGATGAATGAATTTCCGTCTATTTCTCAAACCGGATCGCCGCCGAGTGGCCGTGGGCGTCGAGGCCTTCGATCTCGCTGAAGGTCTTGATGAAGGGGAGCGATTTTTTCAGCGATTTCTTGCTGAATCGCACGATGCTGGTGCGGCGCTGGAATTGGTCCACGGTGAGGCCGGGGAAGGATTTGCCCGCGCCGCCGGTGGGGAGTTCGTGGCTCGGGCCGGCGACGAAATCGCCGCCCACCACCGGGGAGCGCGAGCCGAGGAAGATGGCGCCGGAGGTGCGGATGGCGGAGGCGAGCTTCTCGGCATCCTTGGCGACGATGGAGAGGTGCTCGGGGGCGAAGTCGTTCGCGATTTTCACGGCGTCACGCAGGCTTTCCACAAGCACGAGGAAGGTGTGTTTCTCCAGCACTCCGAGGAGGTGCTGCTGGCGCGAGAGGCGGGCGGCTTGTTTCTTCACTTCCTTTTGCACGCCATCGAGGATTTTTGGCGAGTCGGTGATGACTCCCACGCTGCTGCCGTGGCCGTGCTCGGCTTGAGCGAGCATGTCGGCGGCGATCCATGCGGGCTTCGCGGTCTTGTCGGCGATGATGAGGATTTCGCTCGGGCCGGGGAGGAGATCGACGGCGACCTGGCCGAACACCTGGCGCTTCGCCTCGACCACATAGGCGTTGCCGGGGCCGTAGATTTTCAGCACGGGGGCGATGGTCTTGGTGCCGTAGGCGAGCGCGGCGATGGCCTGTGCGCCGCCGGCTTTGTAAACCTCGGTCGCGCCCGCGAGGTCGAGCGCGTAGAGGAGAGCGGGATTGATTTTGCCTTTCGCGTCGGCGGGCGTGGCGACCACGATCTCCGGCACGCCTGCGGCTGCGGCTAGGGTGCAGGTCATGATCGCGGTCGAGACGAGCGGCGCGGTGCCGCCCGGCACGTAAATGCCGACGCGCTGGAAGGGGTCGAAGCGTTCGCCGACCTCGACGCCCTGCTTGTTTTTCGCCTTCCACGATTTGCGGAGGCTGTGTTTTGCGAAGAGGCGCACATTGGAGTGCGCGGCGAGCACCGCCTCGCGGGTATTCGTCTTGATGGTCTTGTTCGCCGCGTCGATCTCCTGCTTGCCAACGTGGAGTTGCGACGCCTTCAATTTCGGTCCGCCGAATTTCGCGGTGTATTCGAGCAGGGCGGCGTCGCCTTTTTCGCGGACGCCGCGGAGGATTTGCGAGACGGTGTCGCGCACTTCGTCGCTGGGGGAGGAGACGCGGTTGAGCGGTTCGACGGCTTTGGCGAAACCGGGCTGGTTGTAGCGGAGAATGAGCATGGAATGGATCGGTTAAATTACGTCCCGGGGAAGAACGGCGATGCTACGGCTGCCCGCAGAATTTGAAAAGCAGAAGTTCGGAGATCATCATTTAAATGGTTTTAGGAACCAATCGGTGGTAATTTGCGCTTTCTGTGAAACTGATTGATCAGGACTACGATCGAGTTTTTTTGTTGTTCCTGTCAGGATTGTTCAGTGCCCCGCCGATACTTAGTTTGCTGCCGTTCGGATGGCCGGGAAATTTGATCGCGCTCTGCGTGCTTTTTGCCGTAGGGGTTTTAACGATTTTTCTTCCGAACTGGTTTCCGCAAAAAATCAGGAAAATCCTGATGAAACCCCTGACATGGACGTGGGTCTTCTTGCTGCTTGTTGGCACCCTCTGGTCGTGGTTCCTCATGTTCTTTGTCGCGAGCGCGTTTCCGGATTATTATTTTGTCGAGAAGATCGGCACGCTAAAGCTGGAACATGGCTACTCGCTTGTGCTTTACGACGATACGGACGTAAACGACCTTCTCGCTGCGCTGCACGGGCCGGACGGAAGGGAATACCAGAGGGAAAACATCGGAAGTACTGAATTCGGCAGTCCTCACCTGGTGGCGAGGAAGACAGCCGATGGGACGCTGGGTTGGGTGACGAGGGACTCCGATCCTGATCGGATGCTTTTTTTGATCGACTACAGCACTGGCGACTACCACTCCGATTATGACGGCTGGCACAGGGAACATTGGGATGTGCTCAACGCCGGCAACGATGAGGAGTATCTCAAGCGAATCAACGCGGATGGCGGGAACAGGCGATTTTGATCCCTACGGTTGCCCGCAGAATTTGAAAAACGTCGCAGAGCAAAAGTTGTAGAGTCCGCTGTCCTCAGCGGAGGCGTTGGACGCCGCTGGGAAATTCTTCGTAGCGACGCGCCGCTCCTGCGGTGAGGACACCGCACGCTACAACCGCTCGTGAACTACGCGTGGCTTCAAATCCCTACGGCTGCCCGCAGAATTTGAAAAGCAGAAGTTCGCTCGCGTGGTCCTCGACGTAGTGGAACTTCACCGCGCCGTCGCGCCCGATGATGTCCTGCTCCACAGCGCAACTGGTGCGGCGGGAGTGGATTTGATGGATGCCGATGTGGTTGTGCGCGTAAATTTCGCCCCACACTTCCACCATCACCGCGCGGTTCGCTTTTTCCACGAGGAGCGTTTCCATTTGGTTTTGGTCGAAGTATTCGTAAAACACATTCGCCTGCCGTTCGACGACGCCGTAATCGAGCACGCGGCATTCGAACACGCCGGGCTCCGGCAGGTTTTCGTAAACCGAGCGCTGCACGCCCATGCGGATGCGCGGCTCGAACCCGGCGTCGCGGTTGCGGCGCGAGAGGGTGTTCAGCGCTGCGCGCAGTTCCACGCCGAGGCCGACGCCGATCGTGAGCCAGACGTGGTCCATGTGGTTCGGGTTGTGGGAATACTGGGGCTCCACGCGCAAAGGCTCGCCGACGACCCGGCAGAAATGGCCGCGCCTGCTCTCGATGAAACGCTGGTACTCCGCGGTATCTATTTTTGCAGGCCCGCGCCGGTGGATCGCTTGGCGAGGTTGCGGCGGGATTTTTTGGGGGTTGCGCTCACGTCGGTGCGGTGGGCGATTTTCTCGACCGTGCCGTGCTTGAAATACTGGTCGCAGAGTTTCTTGTAAATGCGGTCGCGCGATTCGTAGAGGCGCTTGAGTTTCCTCGGCTTCACCTTGCTCAACGCATACGCCGTGATGAGCGGCAGCGAGACTGTCGAATCCACGTAACACACCACGCACGCCGGGAGCGATTCGGGATCGATCTTCCCCCAGCTTACGGCTTCCGCGGGCGTCGCGCCGCTCAGGCCGCCGGTGTCGGGTCGGGCGTCGGTGCATTGCAGGAAATAATCGTGGCCGCGTTCCTCGATGCCCATCACCTCCTGGATTTGCGGCTCGGTTTGCAGCATGAAATTCTTCGGCGACCCGCCGCCGAGGATGAACACGCTCGATGTGAGCCCGCTCGATTTCGCGTCGTAAACGATGGCGGCGGTCTGGTTCACGTCGCGGTTCACGTCGAACTGCAATTTCGAATCGCGCAGCGCCATCGCGGCGACATTCATCCCGATGGAGGAATCCCCCGGCGAGCTCGTGAAGATCGGCACGCCGTAACGATACGCCGCCGAGAGCACGCTCGTTTCCTTGATGCCGAGCTTCCGCTCGCGCTCGTAAACATATTTGCCGAGCAGGTGGTGGAACTCGTCGGTCGCCATCGTCTTCTGGAATTCCGGCCCCTGGATCACCTTGCGCACAAACGCATCGGTATCGAGGAGTACATCATAGTCAAACAACACATCGTAAATGCGGATGATCCCCTCGCGGCGCAACTGCACGTCGTCGAGGAAGGGCGAGCCGGCGAAAAGGTGCATGCCGAGGCCGTAGTGGAGATCGTGGTAAAGGTTCGCGCCGGTCGAGATGATCCAGTCCACGAAGCCGGCCTTCATGAGCGGCACGAGCGCCGCCGCGCCGAGTCCCGCCGGCGTGAGCGCCCCGGTAAGCGACATCCCCACCGTGCCGTTTTTCACGAGCATTTTTTCCGTGAAAAGGCGGCAACCTTCCGCGAGGCGCGCCCCGTTGTAGGCCTTGAACGCGCCGTCGATGAGGTCGCTCACGCGCATGTTTTTCGTGATCGGTTTTGGCAGGAGCCGGGGGAATTTTTTGTTCAATGAGCCCATGCGCGCAAACTAGCGGCATCGCGAAGTTCGGGTCAATGGGATTCGAAGCGGCGCGCAGTTTGCAAAGGGCAGATGCTGGATTCTGGATGCTGGATGACTCTCGCTCGCGGACATCCAGTATCTTCCCTTCACGCACAGCGCGCTTCATGCCTACAGTTGACGAAAGCACCCATTGTAGTAGTAGGATGAAGGGAACATGGTTAAAATCGCGATTGAATACCAAGGCGACCTGCATTGCAGCGCCACACACGGCCCTTCCGCCGCCAGACTCGAAACCGACGCGCCCGTCGACAACCAGGGCAAGGGCGAATCATTTTCACCCACTGATCTCGTGGCCACTGCGCTCGGCACTTGCATGGCGACCATCATGGGTATTTACGCGCAGCGCAAGGGGCTCGACCTGCGCGGCATGAAGATCGAGGTCACCAAGGAAATGACCAAGGATGCCCCCCGCCGCATCGCCCGGCTCCCATCCGAAATCTGGATGCCCGCGACCGTGGCTCCCGACCCCGCGCTGGAGCACGCGGCCCGCACTTGCCCTGTCGCTTTGAGTTTGCATCTCGACATTGAGAAGCCAGTAGTCTTTCATTGGGCACGGGAATTGCATGCCGTAACGTGAAATGAAAGGGTTTCTCAGCCGTTTAAAGCCAAAAAAGGACCAGGACGCGCCCGGGGCGGCCCCGGAGGATCCTGCGTCCAAAGGTGAAGGAACACCCCAAGGGGCCCAAGGCGCCCAAGGTTCATTGGCCCCCGGACAGAAAGGCCAGGAGCAGAAGATCGTGCTGGAACTCGGCGATCTTTTGAACCGGATCCCCGCCCATCTTTTGAAGCCCGGCGCGCACGACGCCGCGCAGCGCATCTTTTTCAAGATGAGCGATCTCTCCTCGAACCTCGCCGAGGGGAAGGCCACGATCCCGCTTTCGAGCATCGCAAGCCGTTGCCCGGAGATTTTCCGCAAGGAGATCGGGCCCGAGGACGACGTGGAGATTTTCTTCCCGTGGAGCAAGCTTTTGGAGCGGGTGCGCAATTACAAGGCGATGATGGACCAGCCGCAGGGAGGGGAGAAGAACCCGGCGATGCACTACAAGGGGCAGGGAGCCCCGACGCCGGCCATCCGCTTCCGCCAGAACGTCGCTACGCCCGCTGCTCCGGCCCGTCCCGCGGAACCCGCCGCGTCATCGCCTGCGCCCGCAAGCGCAGCGCCGCCATCGCCTGAGAAGGAAAAAGCCGAGCCGCCAGCGACCCCTTCGGAAGCGCCGCTCACCTCCACCACGCCGATGAGCCCGCTGGCATCGCGACGCCTCAAGCAGAACTGGTTCAACGCCGCCCCGGCGCTTACGCAGATGCCGGCGACCGAGCCTGCCGCCTCCGCGCCTGCGCCCGCCAGTAGCACACCTTCGACGATTCCCGGGCCGACAATTCCCGGGCCGCAAGTATCGGCCAAGCAAACCGTGCTCGGCACGCTGCCGCCGCCAACCGAGCCAGCGCCCGCCTCCGCGCCGGCTGCGAAAACATTGTCCCTCGCCACCGAACCATCGTCCCCGGTGCCCGGGCTGTCGCTCGAAAAACCCGCCGCTACGTCCGCAAAATCAGGTGAGAGAAGCGCCGAGGCGCTCGCGAAGGAATGCGCGACCCTGTTCGAGGAAAAAGCCAAACTGGCCGCCGAATTCACCCGGGCAAAGGAAATCCACCAGAACCTTCTTGAGAAGTTGACCATCGACCGCGAGGCCGCGATCGACGAAAACAACAAGACCCTCCTGCAACTCGCGGAGCTGCGCACGGATTACGAGAAGAAACTCCAAACGCTCCGCGACGACCACCACAAGCAGATCGCCGCGCTCAAGGGCGAGGGGGCTTCCGCGCAACAACAGGCCGGGGCGGAGGTGGCAAACATTGTCAAACAAAAAGACGAAGCGCTTTCCAAGGCAACAGCGGAGATCGAGGCGCGCAACAAGCAGCTCGAGGCCGCGGGCAAACAACTGGAGGCCGTCGGCCAGGAACGCGACACCATCCATGGCCACAAGGTGAAGCTCGAGCAGGAGCTCGCCGCCGCGAAGGACCAGTACCGCAAGGAAATTGAAGCCGCCCTCGAGGCGCGCGACACCATTTGGGTTGAGAAGGACGAGATCGCCGGCAAGCTCCACAAGGCCGCGAAGGAGCATGCCGAAAAAGCCGCCCAAGCGAAGGCGGAGCACGAAAAAAGCCTTCAGTCCGCGCAGGAAAATTTCGACAAGCAGATCGCCGCGCTCAAGGAACAACACGAAAAGAGCCTGGCCGAGAAAGAATCGCTGCTCTCCAAGCACGGCGAGGCCGCGGAACGGGAGCGCGATGCGCAGATCAAGCAGAAGGACGAGGCGCTTGCGAAGCTCGGCGCGGAGATCGAAGGCTACAAGAAACAGATCGAGGCGCTTGGCAAGGAGAAGGCCGATGCCCTCCAATCAGCCGCCGAAAAACACGCGGCGGAGGTGAAAGCCGCTGAATCGCTGCACCAGGAGGCGGGCGCGAACTTCGAGAAACAAATCGCCGCCCTCAAGGCTGATCACGAACGCAAGCTGGCGGAAAAAGAATCCCTGTTGTCGAAACACGGCGAAGCCGCGGACCAGCAGCGCAACGCATTGCTCAAGGAAAAGGACGCTGCGCTCGCCAAGGCCAACGCCGACCTTGAGGCCCACAAAAAACAGATCGCCTCCCTCAAGGAAGAGCACGAGCGCAAGCTCGCGGAAAAGGAATCGCTGTTATCGAAGCATGGCGAAGCCGGCCAGCAACTCAACGCACTGATCAAGGAACGGGACGAGGCGCTGACCGGCCTCGCCGTCGAGATCGATTCCCACAAAAAACAGATCGAGGCGCTCGGCAAGGAAAAAGCCGACACCGCCGCGAAACACGCGCAGGATTTGAAAGCGGCGGATGCGCTTCACCACGAGGCCATGCAATCCGCGTGCGCCGATTTCGAAAAGCAGATCGCCGCGTTGAAGGAGGAGCACCACCTCCACATCGCCGAGCGCGATTCGTTGCTTTCCAAGCATGGCGAGGCCGCCGAGCAACAGCGCAATGCCTTGATCAAGCAGATGG
>DASZPK010000587.1:0-13766 GCA_035550335.1 Chthoniobacteraceae bacterium
CGACCGCCGGGCGCAACATTCTTCCCTATGCAAACCCGATCCCCTCGTCTTCTTCTCGCTGCGCTCGCTTGCGGGACCACCGCTTTTGCGGTCTTCCGCGTGCTCGCAGCTCCCCAGGAACAACCTCCGCAATCAGCCGCGAAGGACAAATCCTCCGCGCCGATTCTGCTCGCGCAGGCGTCGCCAGCGCCCACTCCCGCGGGGATCGGCTCGCAAGGCGGGGGCGCGACGGATGCCGGCGCGAACGTGCCGCCGGAGCACAAGGATTGGAAGCTCGTGTGGGAGGATGATTTCAGCAAGGACGGCGGCAAGATCGACCCGAAGAAATGGGCTTTTCAGATCGATGGCAAAGGGGGCGGCAACGGGGAGGCGCAGTATTACACCGACGACCCGAAGAACGCCTCGATCGACAAGGACGGCAACCTCGTGATGACGGTGGTGAAGGAGGAGAAGGAAGGGAAGCATTACACCTCCTCGAAGCTCTGGACAAAGGGGCTCTACAGCGTGATGTATGGCCGCATCGAGGCGTGCGTCAAGGCGCCGTCCGCCCAGGCCGGAAATTGGCCTGCCTTCTGGATGATGCCCGATGAGCCCTCCCCCTACGGCGGCTGGCCCTATTGCGGCGAGATCGACATCATGGAAATGGTGAACGACGCGAAGACGCTCTACGGGACGATCCATTACGGCGCGACGTGGCGCGACAAGGCGGGCTCGCAGGTGACCGCGCCCGCGCCCGACAACGATTTCTCGAAGGATTTCCACGTTTACGCGGTGGAGTGGGACAAGGACCAGTTCCGTTTCTACGTGGACGGCAAGCCCTACGGAAAAGTCGACGGCAAGATCAGCGACCGCCAAAACCAGTGGTGGACCGCGCAATACACCTACCCGGCGCCGTTCGACCAGAAGTTCTATCTCATCCTGAATTTCGCCGTGGGGGGCGATTGGCCGAATAATGTCGTCACCCCGAAGCGGAAGCTGCCGGATGCGGATGGGCAATTCCCGCAGACGATGCTGGTGAAATACGTGAGGGTTTACCAGCCGTAAGCAGGAATTAACCGCAGAGACGCTGAGGCGCAGAGAAAATTTAGTCCTCGTTACCGGGCTCCAACTTCGACGCCAGGACGTAGCGTACGTTCACGCGCCGTGAAGGAAGCTGGAGCTTCGGAGACAAGTGCGTTCCCAAGCTGGAGCTTGGGAACGAGGACGTGTAATTAACGCGGCGGGCTGCCCGGAGGTCAGCCCCTACCGTTTGAACGCCGCGTTTCGTATTGACTCGTGGTTCTTCCCGGGCGCAACATTGCGGCCTATGCAAAAGAGATCCCCTCGTATTCTTCTCGCTGCACTCGCCGCCGGAACCACCGCTTTTGCGGTTTTCCGCGTGCTCGCAGCTCCACCGGTTACTGAACCCCCATCGCAATCCACGCAATCCACCAAGGACGCATCCGCGCCCATCCTTCTGGCGCAGGCAGCCACGCCTCCGCAGATCGGGGCGGTGGGGGGCGGCAGTGCGGGCGCGGGCAGCGAGATCGCGCCCGAGCACGCTGATTGGAAGCTCGTGTGGCAGGACGATTTCAACAAGGACAACGGCAAGATCGATCCGCTCAAGTGGAGCCAGGTGGTCAAAGGGGGCGGCTTCGGCAACAACGAAGCGGAGTATTACACCGATGACCCGAAGAATTCCCACATCGAGAAAGACGGGGCTGACGATGTGCTGGCGATGATCGCGTTGCGGGAAGACAAGGGAGGCGAGCACTACACCTCCGCGAAGCTCTGGACGAAGGGGCTCTACAGTTTCGAATACGGCCGCGCCGAAGCCTGCATCAAGGTGCCCTCCGCGCAGGCCGGAAATTGGCCCGCCTTCTGGCTCATGCCCGATGAGCCGTCGCCCTACGGCGGCTGGCCCGGCTGCGGCGAGATCGACATCCTGGAGATGGTGAACGACGCGAAGACCTGCTACGGGACAATCCACTACGGGAAGACCTGGCGGGATAAAATCGGCTCGCAGGCCGTGGCCCCGAACGGCGATTTCTCGACCGATTACCACGTCTACGGGATCGAGTGGGATAAGGACCAGTTCCGTTTCTATATCGACCACAAGCCCTACGGGAAGGTGGATGGCAAGGACGCCAGCGGCAAACCGACCTGGTACACCCCGAACCACGATTACCCGGCGCCGTTCAACCAGAAGTTCTATCTCATCCTGAATTTCGCCTTGGGCGGCGATTGGCCGAACAATGTGGTGACGCCGAAGCGGAGCCTGCCGGATGCGGATGGGAAATTCCCGCAAACGATGAAGGTGAAATACGTGCGCGTCTACCAGCCGGCGCAGTAATTTCAGGCGCGGTATTGGAATTCCGGGAACGGGGGCGGGCGGGAAGCCCGCCCCTGTTCTGCTTTCGCCTTCGTCCTTTCGTCCCCCCGCCCTTCGAGGAACGCGCGGTTTCCTTTGAGATTGACTCCCCCCACCCCCGGGCGCAAATTTCCCCCATGCATACGAGAACCCCAAGAACTCTCCTCGCCGTGCTGGCATGCGGGATCGCGCTTTGTGCGTTCCTTTTCCATGCCTTCGCGGCTCAACCGGAATACGAACTCTCCCAAGCCACGGCGGTGGACGTGGGCGGACAAAGCGTGCAGCTTCCCGCAGGCCAGGCCGTGGCGCCGCTGGGAAGCCTCACCCCCGACCAGAGCGGCAACATCATGGTCCGCATCACGCTCCCCAACGGCAGCGTGACGATGGCGCAGATCCCCGCCGCAAACATCCGCGTGAAAGGCTCGGGCGACGTGGCCGCGCCCGCGATGACCGCGGGAGGCGTGCCGCCCGCCGGGGCACCGCCGGCCGCAGCGGGAGCGCCCCCGGCTTCAGCACCAGCGCCCGCGATTTCCGCGCCGGCGCCGGCTGTAACCCAAGCGCCCGCGACGACGACGCAGCCCGCACCGGCCAGCAACGTGGGCGGCAGCGACGCGATCGCCAAATATAACACCGAAGGCGGTGGCGGAGGCGGCGAGCACACCAATTGGAAGCTCGTGTGGGAGGACGATTTCAGCAAGGACGGCGGCCAGATCGACCAAAAAAAGTGGGGGTTGATAAACAAGGGAGGCGGCTTTGGCAACAACGAGGCTGAATTTTACAGCAACAGCCCGAAAAACGCCCATATCGAGAACGGCGAACTGGTGATGACAGCCTACAAGGACGATGCGGGCAAAAAATATACCTCAGCCAAGCTCACGACCGAGGGAAAATACGATGTGCTTTACGGCCGCATCGAGGCCTGCATCAAGGTACCCAAGGCCCAGCTCGGAAATTGGCCAGCCTTCTGGATGATGCCTACGGCGAGCAAGTACGGGGGATGGCCGAACAGCGGCGAGATCGACATCATGGAAGTGATCAATATGGAGGACAAGCTTTACGGGACGGACCATTTTGGGACGGGCAGCAAGCAGGCCGGCGCCCAGATCGCCGCGCCGGGGGGCGATTTCTCGAAGGATTATCATGTGTACGGAGTCGAATGGGAGCCACAGAAGTTCACCTGGTTCCTGGACCACAAGAGCTATGGCTCGCTCACGAAATGGGGGACGGGGAAGGCACCGTATCCGGCTCCGTTTGACCAGAAGTTCTATATCATCCTGAATTACGCGTTGGGGGGCAATTGGCCGAATAACGTGGTCAGCCCGAAACGCAATCTGCCGGATGCCGATGCGGTATTTCCGCAGAGCATGTATGTGAAATACGTGCGGGTTTATCAGCCGTAACCGGTTGTTTAAACAGCAAGATTGTGAGCCGGGGGCGCGCGCGAGCGCGGCCCCGGTTTTGCGTACGGAACTACGCGCCGAGGTGGGAGCGGACCTGGACGAAGGCGATCATCTCGAGGAGGTCGGGGGCCTTGAAGGGCTTGGCGAGCATGAGGCCGCCGATTTTTTTGATGAAGGCGTTGATTTTTTCGTCGTCCTTGAGGCCGGTCATGAAGATGAAGCGGCTGCAGAGGTGGGGCTTGGTGCGCTCGACGGCGAAGTAAAACATGTCGCCGGGGAGCTTGGGCATCATCATGTCGCAGATGATGACGTCGAAATCCCCGGCCTGGACTTCGCGGACGCCATCGGCGCCGTTGGAGACGATGACGACCTTGTGGGCGGGCTCGAGGGCGAAGCGAATGAAGCGGGAGACGGTTTCCTCGTCCTCAAGGATGAGGATTTTCTTGGTCTCGACGTGGGAGGAGGAGGGTTGGAGGTTATCCATGCCGCGGGGTGGGCTGACACCGGTAGTTTAACAAACGGCGCGCGGAAGGGAATCAAATTGATGCGCTAATGAGGCGCCAGTGGGCACTAGTGGGCGAGGGTGACGCCGCGATACCAGTAGTAGTAAACAAAGTAACACAGCCCCGAAATGAACGGGACGAGGACGATGAGCATCAGGAGGACCTTGACCCAGATGACCTTTTTGGGGGCCTCTTCCATGTTATTGGCCGGATTCCTTTTTCTCGCGCTTGGGATCGATGGCCCAGGCGAGCTGGTTGGGTTTGCCCTTGACCTTGTCGGTCTGGATGAAGAGGAGGCCGCGGATGGCGCCGTCGGGGTATTTTACGAGGACGACCTTGGGGAGGCTCGGGTCGGGGTCGTCGTCCTGCACGAGCTCGGTGAGGACCTTCATTTTGAATTTTTTGTCTTTCTCGACGATTTTGATTTCGTCGTCGAGGACGGTATGGCTGGCGGCGCTGGCATCGGATGCGAGGGCGAATTTGACGAGGTGGCGGATTTTGTGGGCTTCCTCGGCGGGATCCATGACAGCGATGCCGGTGTCGGTGGGGAGGGCGGTTTGGCCGGGGTTGTCCTCCTTGGCGTGGCAGGGGCGGGCGAGGCAGATGGCGAGGAGGGCGACGGCGAGAAAGGGAAGAAGGGCGGTGCGTTTCATGTCAAATATCCGGTGAGATTAGCGCAAAGAGGAAGGAAAACAAGCATCCGGGCTTTAAGTTTTCGGCTAGTCCTGGGGTTGGAAGTCGGGGTGGCCGGTTTGCCACAGGAGGAAGGCGTCCTGGCCGGCGAAGTTTTTGAAGGTGACTTGTTTTTCCTCGGTGAAATGTCCGTCGTCGAAGTTGACTTTGAGGAGGATGGGTTTGCCGCCGGTGGTGGATTGTTGCAGGGCGGCGATGAATTTGCCGGGCTCCCATGGGGCGACGCGGGGGTCGTTCCATCCGCAGACGCCCATGACGGCGGGATAGGCGGTGTCTTTTTGGACGTGGGCGACGCCGTCCATTTCGGCGAGGGCGGCGCATTCGGCCTGGTCCCTGACGGTGCCGAACTCGGGGATGTTCGGGGGGCCGTTGGAGGAGAATTCCATGCGGAGGGCGTTGGCGCAGCCGACGTTGCAGACGGCGGCGGCGAAGAGGCCGGGGCGGGCGGTGATGGCGCGGCTGATGAGGATGCCGCCGGCGCTGGTGCCGGTGCCTGCGAGTTTTTTGGGGGATGTGTAACCGTGTTTAACAAGGTATTCGGCGCAGGCGATGAAGTCGTTCCATGTGTTGGGCTTGGTGGTTTTCCAGCCGCCCCTGTACCAGGCTTCGCCGAGTTCGCCGCCGCCGCGGACGTGGGCCTTGGCGATGATGACGCCGCGCCCGGCGAGCGAGCAGTTCATGATACTGAAGCCGGGGTGGATGCTGTAGCCGTAGGCGCCATAGCCTTCGAGGATGCAGCAGTGGGAGCCATCGAGGGTGATGCCTTTTTTGTGGATGATGGAGAGGGGGACCATGGCGCCATCGGGGGCGGGGGCCTGGACTTCCTCGGAGACAAGGTCCTGGAACTGGGGGTAGGAGATGGCGGTGTCGAAGGCGCTCCTGGCGAAGGCGCCGGTGGCGGGGTCGTAGTCGAAGGTGGTGCGCGGGGAAGTCCACGAGGAGATGTTGACGAGGCAGCGGTCGGATTTCCAATCGGGGGATTCGACGCTGACGGTGCCGTCCATGGGGAGTTTCACGCCGGAGGTTTTGCCGGTGGCGAGTTCGTATTGGACGAGGCGGCCCTGGACGCCGTTGGAATAAACGAGGATGAGGTAATGGCGCGTCTTGTCGAGGGATTGGATGGTGTCGCCGGCCTCGGGAATGACGGTCTCGGCGCGGGCCCAATCGGGATCCTTGACGCTGGTGCGGACGAGTTTGTATTTCGGCGCGCCGGTGTGGGTGATGGCGTAGATATAATCGCCGGCGAAGGTGATGCCGCGGATGAGGTTATCGGAGGGTTTGCAGACTTCTTTCCAGGCGATGGTCTTTTTGTCGAGGTCGGAGGCCGGGGCGTAGTAGGCGCGCATTTCGTTCTGCACCGTGTTGACGAAGCCCCAGATGCGATCGGGGTAGGATTCGTCGATAAAGGCGGAGGGCATTTCCCTCGGCGTAATGTCGAGGCCGGGGTAGCTTTCGTTGCTAAGGATGTCGGGATCATTCGCGACGGGCGCGCCGATGGTGTGGAGGCGGGTCTTGCGATTGAGCTCGATATCGTTGGACTTGATGTCGGTTTCCTTGCCGGCGTCGTAGAAGAAGGTTTTGTTGTCCTGCGCCCAGCCGGAGGGACCGTAGGAGGGATAGATTTTTTCGGGGAGGAGCGTGCCGTCGTCGACATTCAGGACGCGGAGTTCGGACCACTCGGCGCCGCCGGAGGAGAGGCCGAGGACGACGTGCTTGCCGTCCCACGAGGGGCTGAAGGATTGGATGGTGGTGACGACGCCTTTTTGATAGACGCCGGGATCGAAGAGGAGCTTTTCGGCGCCGTCCCAGCCTTCGCGGTAATAGAGCTTGCCGACGTTTTCGCCGCCGAGGGTTTTTTTGTAAAACATGCGACCACCCTCGAAGTCGAAACTGGCGTAGGCGGCGGGCTTGAGTTTGTCGAGGGCGAGCCATTCTTTGACGAGGGCGTCGCGACCGGGGATCCTGGCGAGGAGGTCGTCGGTGATTTTTCCCTGGGCGGTGAACCAGGTTTTGACCTCGGGCGACTTGAGGTCTTCGAGCCAGCGGTAGGGGTCCGGGTAGGTTTTGCCGAAGTAGGTGTCGGCGTCGGCACCGGTTTTGGTCTTGGGATAAATCCACCCTTGGCCTTCGCTGGACGTAATTGATTTGGTTGTGTCGGCGGCGAAAGCGAGGCAGGGAAGGAGCACCAGGAGGGGGAGAAGGGATTTCAGGCCGGTATGGGTTTTGTGCGGCTTCATCGCGCTGCGGTGGGTTTTGTTCATGGGGGTAGTCGATAGAGACTTGCCGGGGGATTCGTTCATTCCTAGATTATCTAGTTGACACAGGTTAGGATTTTGGTATTGTGGGTGCATGAACGGATTATTTCTTGCCCTTTTTGGTGGACTTTTTGGCCACCTTTTTGAGAGCGGAAATCACCTTTTTGGGAAACAGGGAATGCAGCAATTCCTTGTCGGTCATTTTGTCTGCTTTCTTTTTTAACTTAGGCATAAATTATTATGAAAAAACCCATCAAACCAACCTTCAAGCCGGAAATGAATTTGTGCAAACTCATCGCGGACTTTGGGAGCGATGAGAAGTGCCGCCAGCGCCTTGCGGAATTGCGCTGGCCCGCTGGCGTTGAATGCCCGCGCTGCAAATCCCAAAAGGTTTCCCGCCTTGTGGAGCGCGAGCAATACGACTGCAACGCTTGCCGTTATCAGTTTTCGGTTACGTCCGGCACAATCTTCCATGACAGCCACCTTCCCTTGTCGAAATGGTTTCTGGCTATCTACCTTATGACGGAATCCAAAAAAGGAATCTCGGCTTTGCAAATGAAGCGCACCCTTTCCATTGCCTATCAAACCGCGTGGCATTTGTGCCACCGCATCCGCGCGGCGATGAGGGATGCCAATTGCGAGCTTTTGCGGGGTATCGTGGAAGTGGACGAAACCTATTGCGGGGGCAAGGTTCGCGGCATGGGGCGTGGGTATCGCAAAAACAAGGCTATCGCTATTGGCGCTGTGCAACGGGCCGGTAAAATCCGCTTGCAGGTGATCGAACACGCGGACAAGGCAACCCTCCACAAGTTCATTGCAGAAAACACCGCTCCCGATACGGAAGCGATCTACACGGATGAATGGCCCGCTTACAACGGCATTGCGGACGAGGACACGCGGCATGAGACGGTGAATCACAAGGCGCATGAGTGGGTGCATGGCGATGTTCACACGAACGGCATTGAGAGCGTGTGGAGCTTGCTTAAACGCTCCATTATCGGCGCGTATCACAAGGTTAGCACAAAGCATCTTGACGCCTATCTGGATGAATTGGAGCATCGGTTTAACAATCGCAAAAATGAGTTTATTTTCAGGGACACACTCACTAAGCTGGTTTCTGCTAAGGCTTTGACTTATCAGGAGTTGACGAAGGCGGCTTAATATATTTGTCTGGTATTTCAATCGTTACGCCATCCCCAGCCGTGCTGTCACCGGGAAGTTGTACCGATGGCATTCCAGCCGCTTGAAACGCATTTATAATAAAATCCACGTATGGCGGTTTTTGTTCGCGCTGTTCTTTATATGAAATTTTGATTGTCCCATCATCGAAGAATGTCTGAACATGGTTAGTCTCCTTACTTACATCATATCCGGAATTAAGCAACAAATCTGCTATTTGGTTAGCAAGAAAAAATGCCCTTTTACGATCTTGATCCGGAATGGCGAAAACAACTTTACACTTTGGAGCGCCAACCAAGGCCTTTCTAAAAGCATTCTTGTTATCATCACTTAACACAACCGTAGGAATTGCTGAAACGGTAACTGTTGTACTATTGTCGATTGTACCAGTGTTGATGCCTAAAAAGCCTTTGTCGCCAACCTTCGCATTCGGCGCAATTACGGTCTGTTGTGTCTGTATCGTCCCGCTAGGGCCATTGTTGATGGGAGAAGCTATTTTATCATTATGTGTTTTATAAGCCATCCATCCGAAAAACGCGAGCACCAACAACGCGCATCCAATCCCCAAAGAAAACCAAAAATACCACAACGAATCAGGAAGTTTATCGGCTGAAATATCGGGAACTATCAATTTGCTTGCATGGCCTTTTCGTAACTCAATAACGAAGTCATAGATAAGCAAAATAAACAAAACGCCAAGCGTAACAGCCGCAGCCAGCCATCCATTCGAGAAAAATATAGCGATCCCTCCGCTCACGAAAGCCTCCCATGCTTTTTTTCTCGTTTGAGGTAAGGATTTTTCGAGAATTTGCCGCATACCGGAGATTTTACGTCCCCTCGTGCCCCTGTGTCAAATGGATAATCCCGGTTTTAAGTGTCCGGCTTCGCCATTGACCGAACCCAGGGCGTTTAAGCTTTAAGTGTTAAGTTTCAAGTGTTAAGGGGCGTGGATGAAAGCGCTGTTGCTGCGCGTAATTTTAGGAGGGTTCCTGGCGGCTTGCTTTTGCGGAGCGGCACGGGGGCAGGATGTGTTCCAGGATGCGACGGCGGAGCAGAAGGCGCGGCTCAAGCAACTTGATGACGAGCGCGGCGCGGCGGAGAAGGCGCTCGCGGACGCACAGGCGAAGGCGGATGCGGCCGCGAAGGCGAAGAGCGCGGCGGAGTCGGATGTCGCGGTCGCGGCGCAGGCGCTCAAGACGGCGAAGGCGGCGGGACAAGGGATGGCCGAGGCGCAGGCGGCGCTGGATGCGAAGGTCGCGGTGATGATGAAAACGGCAGGGCCTGTGGACGAAACGAAGAGCGCGGTAAAGGAGGCTCAAGCGGCGGCGGATGCGAAGAAGGCGGCGTGCGACAAATTTGCATCGGATCTCCGGGAGAGTATCGCGGTGTTTCACGCGGGAAAGTGGTTCGGGGAATCGGTGAAGATGGCGGGTGAGGGGCATTTGGTCGTCGTGGGGACGGTCGAGCGGCGGTCAATGCATGGAACAGGGTGGAATGTGGAGGGGGACGATTCGTTCCGGTACGATCGTTTCCCGGCGCTGGAGCGCGTGATGACACCGGAGGGGGCGGTGTTCGTGCGGTTGCCGGGGAAGCCGTGGGCCGCACCGGACCCGGCGAATCGCTGGAAACCGGGGAAGCGGGCGGATGAAAAGCAAGCGGCGGAAGCGGATGCGCTGGCGGTGCTGGCGATGCGTGTGTTTCGCCCCGTGGCCGGGCCCGACGAGGGAGCGCTGGCGTGGAACTGGGTGGGAAAGAATCTTGATATTCCAACATTCGACCAGGAGCGGGAGCATCCGGCGGTGGGGGCGAGCTATCCGCGCTGCATCTTTGTCGCGTTAAAGGAGACAGGGGCCGTGCCGCTGCTGCGCGATGCGCAGTTCCAGGTTTCGAAGGGCAGGGAGCGGGAAGTGACGACGCTCGGTTATTATTACCTGCCGAGGGAGACGGCGCCGGCGGCGGCCCTGCTTCCGGAGGAACTCGCGGCGCAGGCGGTGCGGGATGCGAAATCGGCGCCGCGAAGGGTGGATGCGATTTATGATTCATTCGGCGCATGGACGCGCATCGCGGGGGTGATTTCGGGGAACGATTTCGATCTCACGGTAAAAAAGGAGGATGGATCCGCGCTCCGGGAAATCGCGGCAGGCGAAGATTCCTGGACGAGCAGCGATGGGGGCGCGACGTGGAAAAAGCAGGAGTTCACCAACCGCACCGATTTCGATTACGTGAATTTCGGGAACGTGCGGATCACGCCGGTATCGGGGATGGACCTTCCGTTGATTGCGCCGATGGAGGCGATGGGTGGCGGCGCGGAGGGGGGCGATGGAGAAGACAGGGATTTGAAGTTGCTGAAGCTGAAAGAATTTCTCGATGCGTCGCCGGATGACGCACCGTGGGATTTTTGGGTGACGATGAGGAATGGGAAGCCGGTGCTGCGGCGTCTGCGGGTGTATAACGAGGGTGGGGTGGTGTATGAGACGATCGGGGACGCGCTGAAGCCGGGCGCGGTGCTGCCACCGCCGGGAAATCCCGCGGCGGTGCCGGGACCGGGCGGGAACGAATTGCTGGACCAGGCGCTGGCCGCAATGAAAGCCGCCGGGATGTGGAGGGTGGACATGAAGGAGCAGGTGACGCTGCAAGGCGGGGGCAAAGTGGATGCGCGGGGCGATTCCGTTTCCGGCTGGCATGTGCAGGGGGTGATCACGGGGACGGGCGGGGATTTCGACCTGGAGGCGGCGAATTATGGAAGGGTGGAGCATCTGATCTCGTGGCACGGGAAGAATTGGTTTCAGAGCTCATGGGGTCCGGTGAAGTGGATGTCCGATGGAAACCACGGGATGGGGCCGTTTTTGGAGGCGGGTTATCCGCTGGGTGATTTCCACGGCCTGCCATGCATGCTCGCGGGCACGGAGACGCGGGGTGGTGAAACGTTGTTACATATCCGTTGCATACGCGCCGCGCACAGGAGCGAGACCGCGCCGGAGTACTGGCTGGCGCTGGATGGGGCGGGGAAGCCGGTGGCGGTGCGGCGGTGCGAGTGGAACCGCACGGAGAAGGACCCGAACGGGCACGCGGCGTTTAACAGCAGGTCGCGGATCGTGGTGGTGTATGCGAAGGTGAAGGAGGGGGACAAGATTGCGCCGCCACCATGAACCCGACCGACGCAGCAGATAGCACCAGCACCGCCGCATCCCGCCTTTGCGCGGAGTGCGGGTTGTGCTGCAACGGGGTCATGTTCCACAAGGCGATGCTCCAGCCGGGGGAAAAGCCGGGGCAACTTGCAGCACTCGGGCTGCGCATCATGCGGAAAAAAGGCGGGCATTATCTCGCGCAGCCGTGCGCGGCCCACACGGGGACGCGCTGCTCGGTCTATGAGGGCCGGCCCCTGCGGTGCCGCATCTTCGCGTGCCGGCAATTGCGGCGCGCGATGGCCGGCGAAATCACCGAGGCGGCCGCGCTGGAAAAAATCCGCGACGCCAGGCAGCGCGTCGCGGAAATCGAGGCGCTGCTCCACGAGGCGGGGCCGACGGATGTAAAACGCCCGTTGTCGCTGCGCTGCGAGAAAATCGCCGCCGTGCCGCCCGATCCCGCCGACCACGCGGCGGTGGAGTTGCGCCGCAGGCTCGCGCAGGAATTCCTGGAACTGGACGCCCTGCTGGACGCCGATTTCCGCGTGCCGCCCGAGGAGAAATGCGGCGGGGAGTGAAAGGATGAAATGATTACTTAGGCGGGTAGAAAAGCGAGGGCGGCAAGAGGCAATGCCGCGGCGGGTTTCATGGCAAATGGGTGTCCGCTACGACGCGCGGCAGGTTTGCCTTATTCGGGAGTTTAAGTTTTAAGTGTTAAGTTTTACGAAAAAGAGGTAGCGTGACGCTGCCATGAGATTTGGACGCGCTCTTTATGTCATTGCGCTGGTGGCGCAATTTGCCTGCCTGAAAGCGGTGGCCGACGATCTTCCCGGGAAGGAGAGTTTTGTGGCGCGTGTCGGCGAGGTCTGGCAGCGGATGGCGCCGCTTTATGCCGAGCGGGGTATGGAATTTCCCACCTTCGATCCGGCAGAACCAAGGTTCAGGGAGGCGCATGAGAGTTGGAGAAAGATCGATGTTTGGGTCTGCCAGTTCAAAAGTGTTGAAGTTCAATGCGTCCCGAAGAGCAATGAATTGGTTATGTTCAGCAGGGAGTTTCCGCTTGAGAATGATACGTTGTACGACAAGCCGCCCAAACCGGCATGGAGCGAGGAGCATGCAATCTCCGAGGCGCGGGCGTGGGCGACTGCGTTCCTTGGAGAATTTCCAAGTAATGTCGGCACCGCGCGCGCGAGATACGCCATCACCGCCATGCAATCTTCAAAATATTATGACGGCGAATGGTACATCACCTGGCCGAGGGTGGATTCGCGGGGGCATCCATTTGCTTGCGATTCAGTACGCGTGACATTGAGCGAAAAGCACGGGGCAATCATTATCGGCCAGTTTTTTGGTTCCAAATACGAGGAGAGGCAGGATGCGCCGATATCGCGGGAACAGGCGATTGAGATCAGCGCCGGACCCGCCAGGAGATTGCTGGGAAGCCAGACAGCGAGGGATTGGTTTCAAAGCGACGCCGGAACCGATGCCACAAGATACAAGCTCGGGGCGGCATCGGCTGAGTTATGGATAGTAAATCCTGATCGGATTGTACCGCCACCCGCCGTTGAGGATATTTTTTCAGGCGGCCCGAACGGGAGACTGGCCTGGGGTGTCACTTATACACTCACTGACGGTAATCTGAAAGAGACGAGGCATTCGCTTTCGGTCTGGGTTGACGCCTATTCGAAAGAAATTTTGGAAAAAGACAGCGCCATGACAAATGGCCGGGAGGTGGAAGTGCTCGATGGAGCGTTCCGCTATTTCATCTCGATCGGGACGCTCTATTCTCTTGTTTTCCTGGCGGGGCTTGGGGTCATTCTGCGCTCCAATCATCTTCGCGGGAGGCCGTTGGCTGCCGGCTCGGGACGGCTTGCGCTGTTTCTGTTGGTGCTGCTGCTTGCGGGCGATTGCTTCAGTGCGTTGTGGGGCTCGTGGATTACCGGCAGCATGTATTACAGTCCCGATTACAAAGGGATGGATTTTCTTCCGTGGTTACCGGTAACTCCGCTGCTGACGAATTATCGTTATGAGGAGAAGATTGCGACGCTCCTCGGGGGTGCATTCTGGAAGCTGGAGGGTGTGTGGGTGATTTTTTCGGCGGTCACGTGGGGCGTCACCATATTCGCCTACAAGATATCCCTGGGAATTGTTGCGCGTTTAAGACGCGCGCGCAGGCATGAAAATGGAATGTCTTCTTTCGAAGGGAGCGCCGGGAGGGTGCAGTTGCCATGAGGTTTGGACGCGCTTTTTTTATTGCGGTG
>DASZPK010000588.1:0-3233 GCA_035550335.1 Chthoniobacteraceae bacterium
CGCGTCACCCGCCAGCGCGGCGAATTCATTCCCTCCCCGCTCGCCGCTCATGTCATGGCGACCATCCATCCCTCCGCGATATTGCGCGCGCCGGATGAGGAAACGCGCCACGCCGAAATGCGGCGCTTCATCGGGGACCTAAAGAATGTCGCCCGCCTCCCTATTTAAGTCCCCATTGCCGAAGGCGGCGATGACCTCCCGCGCCGCGCGCCGTCCGCTCTCCAGGGCCGCATGCACCGTGCCGCTCGCACCTTCGAAATCCGTGGCCTCGCCCGCAAAAAACAAAGTATCTTCCACCGGGCTGCCGAGCACACGCGCAGCCTCCAGTCCGCCGATTCCCTGGTAACTGTACGCCCCGCGGGAAAAAGGGTCTTCATTCCAATCGTGAAAGAAAAAGTCCTCCATCAGCCCGCGCAACTTCTCCTTCGCTTCGCCGAAAACCAGCGCAAGGGATTCCAGCGCCCGCTCCAGCAGCGTTTCCCGGGTGAGTCCCGCCAACCGGTCCGCAGCCGGGCCTCCCGCCCAGCCCGTGAGAAAATCCGACACCGCCGGCTCCTGCGTCCACCACGTCTGGAACGGCGCATCGAGCGCCATCGCGAAAGCAAAATGCCCGTGCCTTTCCCAGAACCGCTCCTTGAATCGCAAGATCACTTTCACCACCTTGCCCATGTGCAAATGCCGGAGCGCCTCCTCCTTTTCGGGCAGCGCCGGGACAAACGAAACCGCGCCCCTGCTTCCGGCGCGCGCCTTCAACACCCCGAGCGGCAGCGTGGCAATCACAGCGTTTGCCGTGTAGGCGCGCGGACCCGTTGGCGTGGCGGCGGCCACTTCCACACCGCCCCTTCGCCAGCGGATCTCCGCGACGACCGTCTCTAGATGCAACGACTCCGATGGAAGCCGGGCGATCAATTCCCCCAGCAACGAATCGTAACCTTCGGGAATGCGGAACTGCTTCTCCCCCTCGATTTCCGCCGACGCCTTGTCCTCGGAGAGGACCGCCGAAGTGCTGATCACGTCCGCCTCCGCCGCGTTGAATCCCTCCACGTAAGATTTCGCGATCCGCTTTTCAAAAGCAGACCCTTTTGCGCGCGCCAAAAACTTTGCATACGTGGTCTCGCGGCGCTTGCCGATCTGTCCGTCCACTTTTTCAATGATGTCCCAAAAACTGCGCAACTCAGCGAGCCCCTTGCCGTCCGTCAAAAGCCTTTTGTCCCCGCTTTTAACGGTCTTTAACCCGGCGCGTTTTAAAATCTGCGCGGTAATTTTCGGTTTGCCGTGCACAAACTCCGTGCCGAGTTCCCAGTGCGGATTCGCCCAAGAATGCCGCGCGGTGAAAATGCGCCCGCCGACACGGCCCCGCGCTTCGATGATTGTCGCGTCACTGCCGGCGGCCCGCAGTTCATCCCAAGCCGCCAATCAGGCGGCCCCCGCGCCTATGATCAGGACCTCGCCCAAGCTGTTATTTTTTTCCGCCCTTGCGTCCGCCTTTTCGAGAGGGTGCCTTGTTGGTTTTCTTCCCCCGTCCGGAACCGCTTTTTTTGCCGCCGCCGGACTCCTTGTTCACCGTCGCCCAAGCGCGGGCCTTCGCCGTTTTGGCGCCGACGCCGCGCTTTTCGTAACCCTTCTCGATGTGCTCCGCCTGGCGTTTCTGTTTGCTGGTATATTTCGCTTTACTTCCTCGTGGCATAATAACTCCGGGATTTATATCGAATATTATGGGAAAAAAGGACTTATACATTGCGAGAGGCGAGCAGTCCTTGCGAAGGTCCTTGTGTTGATTACGACAAAGGAGACGACTTCTTTTATTCGCGGGCCGTCGGCGCAAGTTATAGGGATGCAGAGGCCGCAAACGTTTCAAAAAGCGAAGGCGTCATTGTTTCGCCCTGCGGCATAGAGACTCCATCACTGCTTTCATCTGCCTTTGATTTACGTCTGATGGCAAATGATGACGTTTTGAAAGAGGACGCGAAACAGCAAAACTTCGTAGACGAAGAAGTGCTGTGTGCATGCACGAGTTCCGTCGATAACCCCAATCGCTAGGGAGAGACGGCAGAAGTCATCAGACGGTAGCGACCATGACAGCCGACGCGGGTTTTCGGGCTGAACGAAAGGTGGAACACCGAGGCAAATCAGCACGAATGTGAAGGAACCAAGGCTCCGGGGAAACGGATGAAGAAATTGCGGGTGAGGATGATGCGCGGCGCGGCATAATTTGTCCTATCGATAATCCCGCGCGTTGCCGAGGCTGGAATAGTTGAAGGGTTGCATACGCAGAGCGGAAATTTGTTCTACTTTTGTTCTACTTTCACCCCGTCCGAACTCATTCCCTCTGTTGATCAAGTTTCGCAGCCTAAATTGCCCGCAAACCCTGATTTCATCGGCCTTTCGGAGCGATGCGGTGCAAATGAAATGCAACGCCGTAAAACCGCTAAATCTTGAATTTTAAGTCCGTTGCATCTGCCATTTCGCCACATCGGCAACTGGCTGAGAGCAAAGTTAGCCACTCTTTTTAACAGCGCACGGGATGCCCGCAACAGAAAAGTGCGCTGGTTCGCGGCAAACAAAAGCAACTGGCGACAATATTAGCGCAACTTTTGCCAACATGGGGTTTGCGGTTTTATTCAACAGCCCACAATGTCCATGTGTTCGGAAAATCTGACCCTTCAGGGTCCTCGGCGAAATAATGACGATGAAACTTTTCATAGACTATTACAAATCATCCATCGGGAAAAAATGGATCGTCGCCCTCACGGGTCTTGTCCTCATCGCCTATGTCATCGGTCACTTGATCGGCAACCTGCAAATCTACATCAGCCCCGAGCAGATCAATTGGTATGGTGAGCGTCTGCACAGCCTCGGGCCCATCCTGTGGGTGATCCGTGCGTTCCTGCTGGCCTGCTTCGTCGTGCATATCCTCACCACCATCCTGCTTGCCATCCAGAACCGGCAGGCGCGGCCCGAGCGTTACGCGGTGAAAAAGAACATCCGCACCTCCGCCGCCGCCCGCACGATGCTGGTGAGCGGACTCATTCTTCTGTGCTTCGTCATTTTCCATCTCCTGCAATTCACGATAAAACCGGCGAACCTTCCCGGGAATATCAGCTTTCCGAGTTTTACGATGCCGAACGGGCACACGGATATTTACACGATGCTGGTCACCAGTTTTGCCAATCCCTTCACGACCGGCTTTTATGTCGTCGGCATGTTCCTGCTTTGCATGCACCTGAGCCACG
>DASZPK010000589.1:0-3208 GCA_035550335.1 Chthoniobacteraceae bacterium
GCCTTCTTTTGGAAAGCGGGCAGGCACTATGCACACTTTCAAACTGCGCCGCAAATGGTTTTTCAATGATATTGCAGCAATCTCGCGCCGGAGTCCTTTGGAGGGGTCGAGAAGCTGGCGATGCGCGGGGCAATGTCGGCGGCGTTGAAGATTGGCGCGGAGCAACTCGTGCCCGCGCAAATGAAGGCGGCGGGGTTTGCCATGGCAGGATAATCCATTTCCTTGTGCAAGGCGGGTTCGGTTTTGTCCTGCCACTCGATTTGTTTGTAGGCGAGGGGATAGCGCGCGGCGGCCTCGAACATTTCCTTCGCCACCGGATCGTTTTTCCCGCCGACCACGACCACGTGAAGCGGCTCGGAATTCATTTCGGTGTCGGCGAGCAGGAGGCCGCCCACGAAGGCGTGGCGTTTGAGCGCGACTTCCGGCGTGGTGAGGTAACGCATCGCGCACTCGGCGAGTTTGCGATAGGCGGGATCGTCCGTGTAGTGCGCGAGCAGGTTTGCAAATCGCGCCACCGCGACGTTCTCGTCATATTCCGGCTTCGGCTCCATGACGCCGTTGTCGGAACGGGCCGAGGTGGGCACGCCAGCGGCATTTGCGCCCGCCGGCATGAAATTCCGAATAATGAAATCCGCACCGGATTTTGCGCGCAGCAGCCACACCGGATCGGCCGTGGCGGCGTACAAGTCCAGTTGAGCGCGAGCCATGTAAAGCGTATCGCCGAGGTACAAGCCCGTGCTGTCGTGATCGTGCAGCCAACCCGACTGTTTTGTCAGTCGCGAGTTCATCATGTTCCGCATCGCAGTGAGAGCCTCACTGAGATAAACCTTGTCGCCAGTGGCTGTGTGCATTTGCACGAGCGCGTGGATCATCCAGCCGTTTTCGCGCGCGTAGATGTGGGTATCGATTTTCGGCAGGCCGATCTTCCGGCGTGCGTCGTCGTCGAGTTTGTAGTATTCGCCCGCATGCTCGCCAGGCACGACATCCGCATCCTGGCTCGTGTAAAAACTCCCCTCCGGGCTCGTGAGGAATTGCTTCACGAAACCGTGGATGGCCTGCGCGGTCTTCAAATATTGCGGGTCCTTCCAAACCGCATACGCGGCGGAATAGATGCGGAGATTTTCCGCCTGGAACTGGATGATCTTTTCAAAATGCGGATGGTCCCAATCTCCGTCGGTGGAATACTGGTCGACCCCGCCCCAGACCGGGTCGATGAGCTTCGTCTGCGCGGCGAGAGTTTCCTTCGCCATTTTTTCAAACTGCGGATCGCCGCCCGCGGCTCGGCTCATGCAATATTCCACGTTGTCCCAATCGAGGAATTTCTGCCCGCCCGCGCCCCAACCGGCGTATTTCTGGTCGTAGCCGTCGACCACCGCCCGCTCCAGTTGCGTGCGGAGATCGCCGGGAAGGGAGGATTGCGTGGAATATTCGATTGTCTTGTCGCCGGTGACCGATGGCCCCGGCGTCGGGTCATCGATAAACGCTTGTAACACAGACGCCATTTCCTCCGGCGGGATGTAGCCGCGGCGCCGGGCGAGTTCGCGGCCATTGGCGTCGAAGATGATCGTCGCCGGCCAGCCGTAATCCTCGTAGCGGCTTGCGAGGTCAGGGCGCGAATCCTGGTCGACCCCCACCGCGATGTAATTCGAGCGGATCAGCGAGATGACCTTGGGATTCGAATAAGTCTGCTCGTCCATCACGTGGCACCAATGGCACCAGACCGCGTGCAAATCGAGAATGACGGGTTTTTTTCCCGCCTTGGCCTTTTCAAAAACCGCTGGCGACCAATCCTGCCATTCGATGCCCCCGGGCTTCGGCGTATCGGCTCCGCGCAAGTTCAAGGCAAGCAGCAACACCCCGAGGAAAACCGCGCGGCGCATGGCTCACTCCGCTTTCTTTTTGCCCCGGTAAATTTTTCCCATGACCCAATCGAGCGAAAACATGCCGGGGCCAAAGACGAACACGAGCACTGATGCCAGGAGGAAAAGGAACGAAGTGTCTCCGGTAAAATCGTCGGGCTTGCTAAAAATGGCGCCTAGACTTTGCTGGATGGTGTCGTGACTCGCCGTGAGGTAAGCCACAATGAAATTGCAAATCAGCGGAATGGTAATGATGCGCGAAGCGAGACCGAGCAGCAAAAGAATCCCGCAGAGCAATTCCGTGTAGCCGGAAAGATAGACATTCGCTTCCGGAAACGGAATGTGCCATCCCTTAAAACGCTCGACCATCGCGGGAACGTTGCCGAGGTGGCTGCGCCCCGAATCAAACGTCTCCCAACCCCAATAAAGCCGGATGATGAGCAGCAGGGGGTGCTGCAAATAACCGGCCCCGCGAACGAGCAGCCCGTATGCCTTTGCAAAGAGATCGATGAAAGCTTTCATGATTTGGTGTATTCGTATTTGCAGAACCAGCCGAGCGACGACCAGCTTTGGAACCAATCTTTTATTTTCGTGCTCCAGTCGATGTTGGTGGGCGCATTCCTGAATGCGCGCTCGCAGGCATCGGTGATGGTGCGGCCTTTGCGCAGCGCTGTGAGGAGCGCGTAGGATTCCGGAGTGAGCGGTTTGTAGTAGAGCGAGTTCTCGTGGCGATGGACGGCGACGCAGGTTTTTTTGCGGCGGGGGAGCGGCACTTTTTTCAGGCGCGTGGCCTTTGGGGCGGAGGTTTTTGCATTGCTCGCCTCGGCGCGAAGGGCGTCGTGTTTTTTCAGCGCGAGGATGAAATCATCAACCGGGTAGTCGAGTTCCAGCAAGGCAATGTAAGGTTGGAGCCCGAGCCGGAGTTTCGCGGGGTCGGCGCCAAGCAGTTCGTCGATGTGGAGGGGTGTCAGCGCGGCATCGTCGAAGGCGGTCACTTGCGCCCACTCGAAACGCACGACATCCAGCGCGAGGTCGAATCTCCTTCCCACCCATTGCGGCTCGGCGCGCAGGAATTTTTCGAGACGGCTGCCGAGGTTGCGGAGCGTGAATGAGGCGGAAGGGTATTTGGCGAGGTAGGCCTCGGCCAGTTTCAGGAACATACGCGGCCCGATCACGGCGCGCAGGCCCGGAAAGTCGTCGTAGAAGCAATCGAGAATCCGGAACCAGTAGCTGCGGCTGTAAATCTCCAGCCGCTCGAACGGCGTAAGCCGGTCGTTCGGCTTGATGAACTCCGCCGCGACATCGGCCATTTTTCTTCCGTCCGTCCAGCGCGGCGGCAAGCCGCTCCG
>DASZPK010000590.1:0-1947 GCA_035550335.1 Chthoniobacteraceae bacterium
AAATGGCCCAACGACATCTACATCGACGCCAAAAAAGTCACCGGCATCCTCATCGAAAGCTACCTCGATCCCGCCCCGGCTCCCGTCGGCCTCGTACGCCAGGGCTTTGCCATCGCCGGCATCGGCGTAAACGTGAACCAGACCGCATTCCCCCCCGAGCTGAAAGACCGCGCCGCCTCCCTGCGCCAATTGACCGGCCGCGCCTTCGACCGCCAGCGCCTGGCCGTCGCAATCCTCCGCAGCCTCGATGCCTGGTATCGTCCCTTGGAGCACGATTTCGCATCCCTCCTCGCCGCCGCCGAAGCCCGCAGTTTCCTCAAAGGCAAATGGATCACCGCCACCCTGGGCGGCACGGAGATCTCCGGCGAAGCCCTCCGCCTGGATGACACCGGCGGCCTCGTCCTCCGCCTCCCCGATGGCACCGAAACCACAATCTCTAGCGGCGAAGTCACGGTCCGCTGGTAGGAATGACATAAACCCCTCGCCACTGTAAAAAGAACCTGCATCCCCAATTTTTCTAACAATTCGCAAGGAGCGGACTAACCCACCAAGAGGTATCGTTATTTTGAAGGACCGTATTTTGCCTTGAGCACCTCATCAATCTTCTGAGGATTCACCCACAAGCTTTTGCCAACCACGTAAAACCAATCAGGACCCACACCTTTGGGGGGCTTTTCAAATGTTCCTTCGACGTAAGCTTCCGTTGATATATTAGTCGGCACTTCCTTGATACTGCTAAAGCGACAATCTGGATCGGTGCCGCTGAGAAGTTCTTCTACATCTTGTTTTGTAGAAGCCACTCTCATGTTTTTGTCAGTTTTGTCAGGATATTTGCCGACAGGCAACCACCCGAGTGTGCTTATAAAAGCAAATTCCCCGATAGGTGTTACAACGCGATCAAATTCTTTTGGCAATTCATGTCCTTTGAACAACAGGGTACCATAGACGCTTTCGCTTCGTGTGTTCGGCGCAGTAACTCTATATTTATAGTCCCAGCCGTACACGGGGTCGTTAGCAAAGCCGTTTATTGTAAAGAGCAGAATACTAATTATACAGCATAGGCGTTTCATATATAATTTCCTATCTATTACGTAATGTGTCGATCATGGTACCATTTGAGGCATCCACCCAAACATCGGAAAGGTAAAAAAGTAAAAAAGAAAAAAAGGGATCAGGTAACATGAAAGCAGTTCTGCGGAGGGATATTGTGAAGGAAAACGAAAGGAACTGCCATGAACTACGTAGGAATCGACATTCACAAGAAGTATAGCGTGGCGCTCGATTTCGCCGGCGTGGGCGCGATGGTAGGCCCAGGCATTGGCCAGATCCTCCGCGCGAAGCGTCGGATAGCCGCGCAGCAAATCGGCCCCGCTCGTTCCAAGCCGCCGCGCCTGCACCAAAAGCCACACCGGGATGCGCGTGCGCACCACGCGCGGCTCGCCGCCGCCAACCCCATCCGCAGCTTCAATGCCGGGAAACGCCTCGCCAAGGTTGTTCACGACCCACTGCAGCACCTGCGCTTTTTCCGCACGCGACAATGCGGCGATCTCAGCTTCGATTTCAGCCAGGCTCACTCCATGAAAATAGCACGCCACCGCCTCAATGTGCAATCCCTGCATTCGTCATTCGACATTTTGCCGCCCTCGCCCCTCGGCCTCTCCGGAGTCGAGTTTCCTCATTCGAGCTTCGTCATTTGCTCACAATGCCTGCGCCAACTGTTGAACGAACGCCCTCCCGCCGCCCGTCAAATCACCCCCCGCGCACCCCCCTTCCAGCCCTGTCAAATCACTGCTTGACGTTTCCCGGCGAAACATCCATCAAATAACCGCCTTGCACCCGGCGAACTGACTCGGCGGGACGCGGGTGCTTCCCATTATGAAATTACGGTCACACATTTTTTGCGCGCTGGCTTTGCTTTTCCTCCTGCCCGCCTCCCGTTCCGTTTTC
>DASZPK010000591.1:0-2482 GCA_035550335.1 Chthoniobacteraceae bacterium
CGCGCTCCACGCATCGAGCATCGTGGCATCGTAACTGACCAAAAGACGGTGTCGCGTTTCATCCAGCTGCACCGCGCGGATTTCAAACCACGGCCACGAATGAAGATTAAATATCTCGTGCGACATGCGTTCGCGCTCAGCCGCCAGAATGCGGGCGATTTCATCAGCAGGGCGGCCATCGAGATCCACGACGTGGATATTGTAATCGGGAGTTTTTTCGAGCACCTGCTGGGAACCGTCTTCGCGAATCACCGCGCGAAGCATGGGATGGCGCGCAATGAGGGCGCGCAATGCGGCATTCGCCCGTGCGACATCGAGACTTTCCGGCTCAAACTCCGCGTATGCATGCAGCGCGATATTGCCGAGCGAAAATCCCTCACTGCGTCCCGTGAAATAAGCCTGCTGCAAATCGGTGAGCGGAAACGGATCGTGCGCATGCGCGGAATCGGCGCGCAGGAGGCGCGTCCCGCCGCCGGCACGCGGGGCGAGCCTTTCAATTGCATCCGCGATCTCCGCAAAAACAGGGTGCTGGAAAATTTCCCCAAGCGGAAAATCCACGCCGAATGCGGAGCCGATGCGCATCGCCAGCACGGTGGCCGTGAGGGAATGGCCGCCGAGGTCAAAGAAATTGTCGCGCGCATCCACCGCGTCCCCGCGCAACACCTCGCTCCAGATCGCAGCGAGCTTCTCCTGGGTCGCGCCGCGCGGCGGCAAGCTATCCGGGCGGGATGCAGCTTGTGAAACAACCGTTGCGGGCAGGGCGCGGTAGTCAACCTTGCCGTTCGGCGTCAGCGGCAGGCGCTCCAGCGCCATGAATGCCGAGGGAACCATGTACGCCGGCAGTCGTTCCGAAAGGAAGGCGCGCAATTCACCCGGCGAAATCTCCTTCGAGTCGTTGACGTAGTAGGCCACGAGGATTTTCTCGCCAGAAGAGTCCGCGAGATCCACCACGGCGGACTGCTGCATGCCCGGGAATTCGTTCAACCGCGTTTCGATCTCGCCAGCCTCAATGCGGAACCCGCGGATTTTGACCTGGCGGTCGATCCGCCCGAGCACCTCGATGGTTCCATCCGGTGCGAAACGCGATAGATCGCCGGTGGCATAAAGGCGTTCGCCTGCGACTTGTGTGAATTTTTCCCGCGTGAGTTCCGGCAGGTTGTGATAGCCACGCGCAAGGCCCGCGCCCCCGATGTAAAGCTCGCCTGGCACATCGACAGGCAAGGATTGCAAATCCTTCCCGAGGATATGCACGGTGGTGTTCGCAATCGGGCGCCCGACCGGCACCGGCGTCGCGACGCCTTCGATTTTATGGCACGTGGACCAGATGGTGGTTTCCGTAGGGCCATACATGTTCCAAAGTGCACCGCAGCGGGAAAGAAGCTCGCGAGCAAGCTCGGGCGCGAGCGCTTCGCCGCCGCACAGGATTTTCAAACTCGCGCTCCCGCTCCAACCGGACTGCACCAGCATGCGCCATGTGGCGGGCGTGGCCTGCATCACCGTGGCGCGGGCGAAGAGCTTCGTGAGTTGCGCGGGATCGGCAGCGGTTTCACGGCTGGCAAGTAGGATCGTGGCGCCGGTGACCAGCGGCAGGAAGATTTCCAGCGCGGCAATGTCGAAGGAAATGGTGGTCACGGCAAGCAGCGTGTCGTCCGCGCCGAGGCCGGGTTCGTGGCGCATCGACTCGAGGAAATTCACCACGGAGCGGTGCTCGATTGCGATGCCCTTCGGTTTCCCGGTCGAGCCGGAGGTGTAAATCACGTAGGCGACGCCTTCCGGGGATGCGGCGGGCAGGGATTTGTCGCCGGGTTCCTGCCCGATGCGCGGCCATTCCTCATCGAGGCAAAGCAAGATTGCACCGCCGGAAGGGAGGCCCGCGGCGAGCGAACGTTGTGTAACAATGAGCGCAGCGCCGGAATCCGCCACCATATGCGCTATGCGCTCGCGCGGGTAGGCGGGGTCGAGCGGCACGTAGGCCGCACCCGCTTTCAAGATGCCGAGCATCGCAACCACCATGTCGCACGAGCGCTCGATGCAAAGGCCGACGAGGTCCCCCGCCGCTACTCCGCGCGCGCGGAGATGATGCGCGAGTCTGCCGGCGCGCGATTCGAGTTCGCTGTAAGAGAGCGAATCGTTCCCGAATACCACGGCGGTTTTCCCGGGATTTTTCCCCGCGGAAATCCGCACAAGATCGTGAATGCATTGCGTCGCCGGGAAATCACGCCGTGTTTCGTTCCAGCGCGCGAATTGCTCCTTTTCCCCAAGCGTGAGCATCGGCAACTGGCCCACGGGCCGCGAACCGTGCTGCGACATGGCTTCGAGCATCACCGCAAGGTGGCCAGCCATGCGCGCGACCGCGTCCGGCTCGCAGGTCGCATCCGCGGCGATCTTCAGCAACAGTTCCGGACCTTCCCAGCAATAAAGCGCCAGCGGGTAGCCAGCGCGCTCGCGAAAATCGAAATGGCGCGTGGGCGGCGCGCCGATT
>DASZPK010000592.1:0-1880 GCA_035550335.1 Chthoniobacteraceae bacterium
CACGGCAGCGCTGAAAAGGAAGGTATTGAAAAATACAGGGGGCTTTTGGTGAAACACGGGCTCATTTCTCCTGAAAAACGCCCCTTGACGTATATATGAAGTGCCTCATCGCGTGGCACTTGTGCGGTTAAAGTCAAAAAATTGTTGCATAATTCCAATTCCCCGCTATTTTCCTCCCCTCCTTATGGCAAAGACAAGCTGGATCGAACGTAACAAACGCAAACAGGCAACGGTGGACAAATACGCCGCCCTTCGCGCCGAATTGAAGGCGAAGAAGGACTATGCCGGCCTTACGCAGTTGCCGCGCGACGCCAGCCCCACCCGTCTCGTCAACCGCTGCCAGTCCAGCGGACGCCGCCGCGGGTACATCCGTCGCTTCAAGCTTTCGCGCCTCGCATTCCGTCAACTGGCGCTCTCCGGGATGATTCCCGGCGTCACAAAGTCGAGTTGGTAATAGTTTCATCGCAGAGTTCTCGGAAATCGCAGAATGGTCTGCGAGACGCCGCTTTCTGAAATGAACTCCATTGAAACCCTCGCTGCAGCAGCCGCCATCGTCACGCAGTGGGACTCGGGCGAGGTCGTCGCGTTCAACCTGCTGACGATCCTGCTCATCATCGCCGTGAACGGGTTTTTCGTTGCGGCCGAATTTTCGCTCGTAAAACTCCGCGGCTCGCAGCTCGACGCGCTCATCGAGGAGGGGAACAAGCGCGCCGAACTGGTGCGGCATGTCACCTCCCACCTCGATGCGTACCTTTCCGCCACGCAGCTCGGCATCACCATGGCCAGCCTCGCGCTCGGCTGGCGCGGAGAGCCGTACGTGCAGCAGCTTATCGAACCATTGTTCGCGCTCGTGGGGATTACGTCGCCGGCATTCGTGACACCGATATCCGTGGCGATCGGTTTTGCCGCGATCACGTTTTTCGACATCATCCTCGGCGAGCTCGCCCCGAAATATCTCTCGATCCGCAACCCCGTGGGCATGTCGCTGCGCATCGTGCGCCCGCTGCGGTTGTTTTACACTGTTTTCAAGCCGGCGATCTGGTGCCTGAACAAGTCGGCCAACCTCATTCTCAAGAAAGTCTTCCGCATCGAGCCTGTCGGCGGCGCCGAGCTGGCCCACAGCGAGGAGGAACTGCGCGTCATCCTTACCGAGAGCGAGAACGCGGAGGAAGTCTCCCGCATCGGCAAGGAAATCCTCATCAACACCCTCGACCTCCGCAAGCGCGTGGTGCGCGAGATCATGACCCCGCGCGGCGAGGTCGTTTTCCTCAACCTCGAGGACCCATTCGAGGAAAACCTCAAGGTAGCCCAGCAATCGCGCCACACGCGTTTCCCGCTCTGCCAGGAGCATCTCGACCACACCGTCGGCCTCGTCCACATCAAGGACATGCTGCCGCTCATGCGCGAGGAAAAGCCCGACCTCAACGCGATCAAGCGCGACCTTTTCCCCGTGCCCGAAATGATGCCGCTGGAAAAGCTGCTGAATTTTTTCCTCACCAAGCACGCCCACTTGGCCGTGGTGGTGGACGAATACGGGGGCACCGTCGGCATCGTGACCCTTGACAACGTACTCGAGGAAATCGTCGGGGATATCCAGGACGAATTCGACACCGAGCCGAAGGAATTCAAGCAGATCAACGAAAACGAATTCGACGTCGCGGGCGCCCTCGGGCTTTACGAAATGCGCGACGTCGCCGGCCTCGAGCTGGAGAGCTCCGACGTGAGCACCATCGGTGGTTATGTCACGCACCTCATAGGCCACCTGCCGAAGCAAGGCGAGCAGACCCGCATCGAGGATTACCTCGTCACGATCACGCAAACCGACGGTCGCCGCGTGTTGAAGCTGCATTTCAAGAAGACCGGCGATGTGAAAAAGGCGG
>DASZPK010000593.1:0-1842 GCA_035550335.1 Chthoniobacteraceae bacterium
ACCATTCCTACACGGGAGTGAAGCTCGATTACGAAATGTACAGCGGCCTCGTGCGAAAGGGCGGCCTCGTCGCCTTCCACGACATCGCCCCGAATCCCGACGTCCCCGAATACGGCGTGGCCAAATACTGGCAGGAATTGAAAAAGACCGCGCGCACGCACGAATTCATCGACCCGCATCCGGTCGGGCCGACGGGGATGGGCATCGGGGTCGTGTCTGTCGAATGATCTCTTCATCATTTGACCCGCGCTTTTCTCTCTCGTAACATCTTCGTTGCACAATGAGACCGTCCGACATCCAGGTAATCGGCGACCACTTTGCCATCAAATGGAGTGATGGATCGGAGACGTTTCTCCCGCAGGAGCTTCTCCGCAGGGCGTGCCCGTGCGCCGCATGCGGCGGCGAGCCGGATGTGCTGGGGCATGTGGTCCGGCCCCAAGTCACGCACACACCCGCCAGTTTTCGGCTCAAAGGCTGGCAACCGGTCGGGAGTTACGCGCTGCAAATCACGTGGGAGGATGGCCACTCCACGGGGCTTTATTCGTTCGATTATTTGAAGCGCCTCGATGCGGCGGCCGCCGGCGCCGGCGGCGAATGATATGAGATTCCGCAACCTCATCCTCAGCGCGGTGCTCGTGGTGCTCATCTGCGTTTCCGTGATCACTACGAAATACATCCTCGAAATCCGCCGCGCGCGGCTGACCGCTTCTTCCGAACTCTACAAGGTGATCCACACGCAATTGGACGCCTTCCGCGCCGAGGATTTCCCGGCCGCCTACTCGCAAGCCTCCTACGACATGCAGCACAAATTCACGCTGCAGCAGTTCGAGCGGATGATCCGCCGCGATTATTCCGACCTCGCCGACGCCGAGCGCATCGAGTTCGGCCTCGTGAAATACCGCGACCGACGCGCGTTGATCCAGGTCTTCGTGGTCAGCCACGATGGCGGCGTCCAGCCCTTCATCTACACCCTCATCTACGAGAACGGCGACTGGAAAATCGACGGCGCCGTGATGCTCCACCGCTGGCCCGCGGGCTCGGAATTCGGCGGGATGCGGACGTGAATTCCGTTTGCGGTAGGGTCGGACCTCCGGGCCGACCGCCGCGCGGAAAGAGCGCGTAATATTCGCGCATCGGGCTGCCCGGAGGTCAGCCCCTACCGGTCGGCAGCGCCATTCTTTTCCTACGGAATCGTGGTCCGCAGAAGCGTCACCCCGCCATTCACCGGCTTTACAACTGGGTCCGCCTGGCTCGCCGGCACGAGGAAAAAATCGCCCGGCTTGAATCGTGCTCCGCCGCACTCCGCTTCGCCGGAAAGCATCGTGAACACCGCGAATTTCCCTTCCTCAAACGCCGGGCGCGGCGTTTTCAAATCCCATTTCTCCACCACGAAATGCTCGCATTGCGCGAGCGTTTCGCCCGATGGCTGCGTGACCGTCGGCTCGATGTCCCCGAAATCGATCGACTGCATCGACTCGTCGATGTGCAGCTGGCGCGGTTTTCCGTCGAGCCCGAGGCGGTTCCAGTCGAACACGCGGTAGGTCGTGTCGCTGTTTTGCTGGACCTCCACGATCACGTTCCCCGCGCCGATGGCATGGATGCGCCCGCTCGGGATGAAAAACGTGTCGCCCGGCTTCATCGCGATATGATGGATTTTTTCCGAGACCTTCCCCTCGCGCAGCGCCCGCTCGAAATCCTCGCGCCCCACCCCCGCGTTCAGCCCGGCAAAAATGTCCGCGTCGAGATACGTGTCGGCCACATACCACATCTCCGTCTTCGGCTCGCCGTTGAGCGCCCGCGCCACGCGGGCGGGCGGATGCACCTGCACCGAGAGCCGCTCCT
>DASZPK010000594.1:0-4443 GCA_035550335.1 Chthoniobacteraceae bacterium
CCTCGAGGACGAAATCGTTCGTGCGCTGCGCGTCGGCGGCTTTCTGGCGCGCCCACTCGACGGTGATCTCCCCTTCGCCCGCGAACATGAGGCGCACCGCCTCCGCGTGGTCCGCCGCCGCCTTGTCCAACTGGCCCATCCCCCGGTAAAACCGCCCGCGGCGTTCCAGCAGGTCGATGTTTTTCGGGTCGAGGCGGAGCGCCTCGGTGTAATCGGTGAGGGCGGCGTCGCGGTCCTTGTCGGCCTGCGCGATGCCGCGCATGTTTTCCTGTGCGGACTTGTATCCCAGGGATTGCGCGCGATTGGCGAGCGCGAAGGAATCCTTCGGGTCTTTTGCGATCACGCCATTCCAGTAGGCGAGCGCGGTTTCGGTGTTCTGCCCATCGAACATCACGAGCAACTCGTCCGTGCGCTGATGGTCGTGTCCCGCCTTCGCATCGAGGCGGATGGTTTCCTTGCAATCGGCTATGATGAAACCGGCGTAACGCATCCGCGCGGCCTCGTCCTTGGCGGCTTCGTCGCTTTGGAGCTTCGCCCGCAGGAACACCAGCGCGCGCTGCCAATAAGCGTCGGCGTCATCGGGATTGAGCCGGATGTCCTCGGAGAAATCGGCGATCGCCTCGTCGGGCTGCGAATTCCCCGCGTGCGCCATGCCGAGATTGTACCAGGCGGCGGAATCGTCCGGCGCGAGCTTGACGACGCGGTTCCAGTCGGCGATCGCGGTGGCGTAATCGTTTTGGTTGAGCGCGTTTTGCGCCTCCATGTCGAGCTTGTCGATCGCATCCTGCGCAAACAATGCCGGGGCGAAAAACAGCAACGCCGGCAGGAGCACGAGGAAAGAATTGTTACGGCTTGTTTTCACGCGGTGGGGCCGGGATTTCCCGGTAGGGCTTCTGCTGCTCGTAGAGCGCGACGCGCGAGATGAATTGCTTCATTTCCCATTCAGGCGACTCGCGGGATTTGCCGGTCTCCACGGCCATTTTCTGAAACTTCACGGCCTCGTCCCATTTGCCCGATTCGGCGTACGCCGCGGCAAGGGTGTCGATGCACGGCGGATCGTTCCACTGGGAGAGCTCGCAGGCCTTCTCGGCGAGTTCCATGGCTTTCGCGCCGTTGCGCACCTCGTCCTTGGGGCAGGTGGCGTAGAACCACGCGAGGGAGTTATAACCGCCCCAGTTACCCGGCTGGCGGGTGATGACGTAGTTATATTGCTCGGCGGCCTTGTCGTATTTGCCGGTGGCGGCATAGACATCGCCGCGCACGATGAGGCTCGGCACCCAATCGGTGGCGAGGCGGGTCGTGGCGTCGGCATCGGCGAGGGCCTTGTCGTAATCGCCGGTGTGGAGATAGGCGCGGGCGCGGAGGCCGTAGAGATAGACCTGGTTTGGCTCCAACTTGAGCATCACATCGAAATCGGCGATCGCTTTTTCGAAATCGCCTTTGCGCGAGTAAGCCTCGCCGCGGTATTGATAACCGGCGAAGGAATTCGGCTCCATGGCGATGATGTGATCGTAATCGTCGAACGCCTTGTCCCATTCGCCGAGCACCGAGTAAGTGTAACCCCGGTACGAGTAATAACGATCGAGGTCCGGCTCCAGCCGCACGAGTTCGTTGTAATCGAGGATGGCGCTCTTGTAATCGTGGAGCTGGCGGAAGGCGGAGGCGCGTGTTTCGTAACTCTTCACGTCGGGCCGCACGCGCACCATGGAGGCGTAATCGTCGAAGGCCTTGTCGCGGTCCTTTTTCTCCAGGTAAATGCTGGCGCGGCTGGCGTACGCATCGGCATCGGAGGGATCGAGGCCGAGAGCCTCGGTATAATCGGCCAGGGCTTTGTCGGGCTCGTTGTTTCTGTCATGGACGGCGCCGCGGTTGAACCACGCGGTCTCGTCCGAGGGGTTGCCCGCGATCACCTTGTCCCAAATCGAAATGGCGAGCGGGAATTTCCCGGCGTTCTCCGCCTCGTGGGCCTGCATGTAGAGGCGGTCGGTGGCATCCTGCGCGCGAATGGTCGCGGCCATGGCGAAGAGAAGCAATATCGCAACTGCGTTGGCGCGGCACATGATCATTCGATATCAAAACGAATTTGCGGCCCGTTTTCCTCGCGCATCGGTTTCTTTTGCTCGTAAAGCGCGAGGTGCGATTGCATGGCAGCGGCTGAGCCGTCGCTTTTTTTCGCGGCGAGCTTGAGGGCCATTTTTTCGAAATTGACGGCGGCGGCCCACTTGCCGGATTCGGCGTACGCGGCGGCTGCGATGTCGATGCCCCGCGCATTGTTCCACTGGCTGACCGCGCAATATTGCAATGAAAGATCCAGGGCCTTTTCGGCGTCGCGGTATTTGGCGTCGGGGCAGGTGGCGTAAATCCACGCGGCGGCCCGGCGGCCGCGCCAATCGGCCGGGGAGACGATCGTGTTGAACTCGGCAAGCGCCTTGTCCCATTGGCCCTTGTAGTAATAGGCGCAGCCACGCATGAAAACGGCGGAGTAAACACGGTTGGCGCCGTTGTCGGTGGAAATCGCGGTGTCGAGGTCGGGGATGGCGCCGTCCCAATTGCCGAGGTGGCACCTCGCCCGCCCGCGTTGGAAGTAATACCACGACGTCCCGGCGATATCGATGAGGCGCGTGTATTCGGCGTCGGCATTGTCCCATTGATTGAGCTTGCCGTAGAGCAGGGCGCGGTCTTCGCGGCCATTGCGTTCGAGGCCGAGGCGGATGGCCTCGGTGAAATCGGCGAGCGCCTCGCGGTTGCGCCCCATTTTTTCATAAGTCTCGCCCCGGTAGAGATAGATACCCTTGTCGGGGACGCCGAGGCGGACGACCATGTCAAGGTCCGCAGCGCCCTTCGCAAGGTCGAGGGCGCGACCATTTTTGAAATCATCTAGATAGAGGTAGGCGCGGTTGAGATGCGCGTCCCCGCTCTTCGGGTCGATGCGGATGGCCGCGGCGTAATCAGCGAGCGCGCCTGTGATGTCACCGGTTTCCTTGCGCGCCTCCGCGCGGGCGAGATAGCCGGCGATATCGCCGGGGCGCAGCGCGATAAAGGCGTTCCAGCAGGCGATGGCCTCGTAGGGACAACCGCTGCGGGCGAGCCCGGCCTTTTGCTTGAGCCATTCCACGGGGTGTTCCTCGCCCTTCAACCGCAGGCGGATCGCCTGCGCGGAATCGGCGACCGCTTTATCGAACCACTCGTGGTGGAGGATGGCATCGTTGATGGTATTGGCGGGCAAATCCGGATCGCGTACCCTGGCGTAATAAAGTTCCGCGCGGAGGTCGTAAGCGTCGGGGTCTTGCGGTGCGTAGCGGATGGCTTGCGCGACGGCGGCGAGGGCTTTTTCGCGGTCGCCATCCTCATCGTAGAGAGTGGAGGCGAGATTGTACCAAGCAGTGGCGTTTTTTGGGTCGATGCGGAGGAGTTCGCGCCAATCCTTCTCTGCCTCGGCAGCGTTGTTTTGGTCGAGGGCCTGATGCGCATCCATGTCGAGTTGGTCGAGGGCATCCTGCGCGCGGGCGGGATGCGCGGCGGGCAATATCAACAACGCGAAAACCACGGTGTGGAGCGTCTTCATGGAGGGATGGACAAGCAATCATTCCCCCGGGGGGCTGGCATGTCAAACCCTCGCGCGTGCAGTGGCTTGATTTCAACGAGACTCGACCACGAGTTGTTGTAGCGTGCGCTGTCCCCAGCGCAGGGGTTGCGCGTCGCCACGAATTTTCCGCAGCGGAGCCCGCCTCCTCCGCTGGGGACAGCGGACTCTACAAGTTTTCCGGACGGCGCTTCATTGCGGCGCTGGCGTCGCATCCGCCGCAGGCTGGTCGCCCGGGTCGCGGTACGCCTGCTTCTGCTGGTAAAGCGCCGCGCGCCCCTTCATGTCGGCGATGGTTTTGGCGTCATCCTTTGCATCGGTGGCGGTCTGGACGGCCTGTTTCTGGTGTTTAACAGCGTTGTCCCACTTGCCGCTCTCCGCCTCGGCGGCGGCGAGCGTGTCGATGATGCCCGCGTTTTTCCAATCGGTGAGCTCGCACGCCTTCGCCGCGAGGTCGACCGCCTTCGCGCCATCGCGCAGCGAGTCCTTCGGGCAGGTGGCGTAGAACCACGCGAGGCCGTTGAGCGCATCGGCGTCGGAGGGGCCGGTAAGTTCGAGTTCCTTTTGCAAATCGGGCAGCGCCTTTTCGTAATCGTGGTTTGCGTAATAAGCCTGCCCGCGGTCGGAATACGCCTCGGCGTTCTTGGGGTCGATCTCCAGCGCCTTGTTGAAATCGGCGAGCGCTTTCTCGTGGTCGCCGAGTTGTTGCTGGAGGAGGCCGCGACGGCTGTAGGCGTCGGCGTATTGCGGGTTGAGCTTGATGGCGTTGTCGAAATCCGAGAGCGCCTTGTCCTTGTCGTCCTTCGCATTGCGCGCGCCGTAAGTCATGCCCCGGATGAAATAAGCCTCGGGATCGTCCG
>DASZPK010000595.1:0-2642 GCA_035550335.1 Chthoniobacteraceae bacterium
CACCGTCTCGACGCCCAGCTCTTTGCAGGCGCGGATGATCCGCAGTGCGATTTCCCCACGGTTGGCGATCAGAATGCGTTGAAACATGTGAACCTCGGAGGACGCGGCCTTTTTTGCCGCTATCAAGTATGCCCGGCTGCCGCCGACGGGCGTCTGCGAAAATGGGAACCGTCAATGCCTGTTTACCAAGGAACGGTTTCCGTCATCCCGGTTTGACCATGAACAGCGGCTGTCCGTATTCGATGGCCTGCCCGTTGGAAACCAGGACTTTCGTGACCGTCCCGCGCACTTCCGCGTGGATCTCGTTGAACACCTTCATCGCCTCGATGATGCACACGACGGTCTTTTCATCGACATGCGATCCGATGGAGACATAGGCATCGGAGTCCGGGTTGGGCGAGCTGTAGAACGTGCCGACCATCGGCGATTTGACCGGTACAAGGCTGGTATCCTCGGCGGGCGCTGCCGGGACGGGGCTGCCCGATCGGGATGCCTGAGGCGCGGCGGGCGGGGGAAACTCATGGTTTGCCGGCGCGTGGGTCAGGGGGGCCGCCGCATGGGCCGCTCCGCCGACGGGTCCGCGGCGCAGGAGGATGCGGGATTTGTCTTCCACGAGTTCGATTTCCGTCAGTCCGTTCTCCGCCATGAGATGCACGAGTTCTTGAACGCGGCGGGTATCGGTAAAAGCGGTTCCCGCGGGGCTTGGGGAAGGTTTTTTTGCCATGATGCGAAATTCTCCGGATCGTGAAGTCCGTTGAAACTATCAAACGGGAAGGGTGGCGGAGGCCAGGTCCTTGGGCAACCGGCTGAGGACGCGGTGGCCGTCGGGCGTGACCAGCACATCATCCTCGATGCGTACGCCGCCCACGCCGGGCAGATAAATTCCGGGCTCGACGGTGATGATCATTCCCGGCCGAAGCGTGGTGGTGGAAAGCTTCGAAAGCGCAATGGCCTCATGAATGTCGCGCCCGATGCCGTGGCCGGTTCCATGGCCGAACTGTTCCCCGTACCCTGCCTTTTCGATGACATCGCGCGCCGCCCGATCCACCTTCTTGCCATGGGCGCCGGGCTTGATGGCCGCAATCGCCGCGAGCTGCGCGTCGAGCACGATCTGGTAAATTTCCCGGATCTTGGCGCTCACCTCGCCGATGAAGACCACCCGCGTCAGGTCGGAGCAATATCCGCGATAACGTGCGCCCCAATCCATCAGCAGCGGGCTGTCGGCATGCAGCTTGATATCCGCCGGCCGATAGTGCGGCAGCGACCCGTTGGGCCCCGCCGCGACGATCGAATCAAACGAGGAATTGAGCGCCCCGCGCTTGCGCATCTCATAGCCAAGCCGCCCGGCGACGTCGTTTTCCGTCATGCCCGGACGAATCTGCCGCCGCAGCGCTTCGAATGCTCCCTCTGCGATCCGGATCGCCTCTTCGATGATGGCGATTTCGTGCGCGTCCTTGATGTGGCGCAGCGCGATAATCATGTCCGCCACCGCCGCCAGCCGCAGCTTCGTCTTGTTCTTCTTCAGGAATTCGTTGAGCGTGGCCTGCCCGCGCAGCGTGAGGGCTTCCGCCTGCACGGCGACTTTTTTCACCTTCAACCGCTTGAGCTGCCTGGCGGTCTCATACCAGATGGATTTTTTCCGCATCACCGTATCGGCCCATGGCGCCTCGCGCGTGATCTGTTCCTCATAGCGGCTGTCGGAAATCAGGACCAGCTTTTCGGGCGTGACGATCGCGTGCGAATCGTCCCCCTCAAACCCCGTCAGCCACGAGACGTCCGTGAAACTCGTCACCAGCAGCGCCGGGGCCTTGGCTTTTTCGAGCGCCTGACGCACGCGCTCCAGCCGCCGGGCGATGAAGTCCGCCGGGCGAAACGGGGCGTGAGATCGTGCGGGGCGTCCCTGGCTCATGCTGCTCCTGCGTTCGAGGGAAAGGGAGTATACGGCAAGGCCGGGAGCGTCGATAGTCGCTGTCGCGACGGTCGTGCGCCGGCGCGGCGCGACGACATACATCGGTCGGACAGACACGTTACAATCCCGGCAACTGAGAAGCGATTTCAAAGTGGCATGGGCATCCTGCCCATGTTCGAATAGCACGGGTCCTTCCGATCGGAACATTGGCGAGGACGCCAATGCCACGATTTTGAAATAGCTTCTTCGTGGAGGTCGTGATGGCGTTTACGGGTGCGCGGCTGTGGCTGGTGAGGCATGGAGAAACCGATTGGAACGCCCAGGGCCGGGTGCAGGGTCACACGCCAACAAGTTTGAACGAGCGCGGCCGCGCGCAGGCCCGATCGCTCGCCGCGGCGCTGGCGCACAAACATTTCACAGCCATCTACGCCAGCGATTTGCCACGCGCCGCCGAAACTGCGGAAATCCTCGCAACCGATCGCAATATCCCGGTGCAGCGCACGCCCGATCTGCGCGAGCGCTCCTTCGGCGAGTATGAAGGAAAAACCTCCGCCGAGGTGCGCGACGCCCGGACGGCGCTGGGTCTGCCGCAGACCGGCGACCTTGCCGATTGGACCGGGATGCCGGGCATCGAAACGGAGGGCCAGCTCTGGGCGCGCCTGGAGCCCTGCCTGCGCCGCATTTCCAAAACCCATCCCGATCAGGACGTGCTCGTGGCGACCCACGGCGGCGT
>DASZPK010000596.1:0-17276 GCA_035550335.1 Chthoniobacteraceae bacterium
TCAGTTATCATATTTCCCGTGGCCTTTCGGTTTCGACTGGAGGGCGCATGAGGATCAGATTGATCAAGCTACAAAGAGCACATGATGGATGCCTTGGTGCCAATAGGCGATGAAGGACGTGATAAGCTGCGATAAGCTTCGGGGAGCGGCAAATACGCTATGATCCGGAGATTTCCGAATGGGGTAACCCCATCCGTTTAATAATGGATGACTCCACTCTGAATACATAGGAGTGGCAGAGCGAGACCCGGTGAAGTGAAACATCTCAGTAACCGGAGGAAAAGAAATCGACCGAGATTCCGTAAGTAGTGGCGAGCGAAAGCGGAACAGCCCAAACCACCGGCTTGCCGGTGGTGTTGTAGGGCCCCGATGTGGCAGTGCAACGATTAGATGAAGCGAATGGAAAATCGCTCCATAGAGGGTGACAGACCCGTAACCGAAAACTCGACAACGCCTAGGGAATTCCTGAGTAATGCGACACACGTGAAACTTCGCATGAATCCACGCCGACCACGGCGTAAGGCTAAATACTAGTTGGCGACCGATAGTGAACAAGTACCGCGAGGGAAAGGTGAAAAGAACCGCTGTGAGCGGAGTGAAATAGTCCCTGAAATCATGTGCTTACAAGGTGTCAAAGCCCGCAAGGGTGATGGCGTGCCTTTTGCTTAATGAGTCTGCGAGTTAGTGTCCGTGGCAAGTCTAAGCCCTTATGGGGTGGAGGCGAAGCGAAAGCGAGTCCGAAATGGGCGACAAGCTGCTGGCACTAGACCCGAAGCGGAGGTGATCTACCTATGGCCAGGTTGAAGCGTCGGTAACACGATGTGAAGGACCGAACCGATGGACGTTGAAAAGTCCCCGGATGAGTTGTGGGTAGGAGCGAAAGACTAATCAAACCCCGTGATAGCTGGTTCTCCCCGAAATCTATTGAGGTAGAGCCTCAAGTGCTGACCTGCGGAGGTAGAGCACTGGATGAACTAGGGCCCATACCCGGGTACCGAATTCAATCAAACTCCGAATGCCGCAGGGTGTAACTTGGGAGGCAGTCCGTGTGGGATAAGCTGCACGGTCGAGAGGGAAACAACCCAGATCAGCAGCTAAGGTGCCTAAATACCGTTTAGTGGAAAGGATGTGGAGTTACTTAGACAGTGAGGATGTTGGCTTAGAGGCAGCCACCATTTAAACAGTGCGTAATAGCTGACTCATCGAGTGATTTCGCGCCGAAAATGATTGGCGATAAGCGGTATACCGAAGCTCTGGAATATGACGGGATTCGTCCCGTTGGATTGGTAGGGGAGCGTTCTTAATGCGTCGAAGCGGGAGGGTAACCAACCGTGGAGTGTTAAGAAGTGAGAATGCAGACATGAGTAGCGATAAGACAGGTGAGATTCCTGTCCGCCGTAAACCCAAGGTTTCCTGGACAAGGTTCGTCCTACCAGGGTTAGTCGGGACCTAAGCTGAGGCCGAAGGGCGTAAGCGATGGACAGCTGGTTCAATATTCCAGCACCGGCTATGGTTAAGCGTAAAAGTACATGTGTGAGGAGGGTGGCCGCCGATTGAAAGTGGCGGTCGCGCAAGCGGACGTGGAGGCTTCGGCCGAAGCGGATCATCCAAATCATGCATCGAGAAAAGCTTTTGCGTGTTCCCATGGCCGCCCGTACCGGAAACCGACACAGGTGGGTGGGTAGAGTATACCAAGGCGCGTGAGTGAAACCTCGTTAAGGAACTCGGCAATCTAGCCCCGTAACTTCGGAAGAAGGGGTGCCGGCGCAAGCCGGTCGCAGTGAAATGGGTCAACCGACTGTTTAACAAAAACACAGCACTCTGCCAAGTCGCAAGACGACGTATAGGGTGTGACACGTGACCAATGCGGAAAGATTACGGTAAGTGGTTAGCGCAAGCGAAGCTACGAGCCCAAGTCCCCGTGAATGTCGGCCGTAACTATAACGGTCCTAAGGTAGCGAAATTCCTTGTCGGGTAAGTTCCGACCTGCACGAATCGTGTAACGAGTTGACCGCTGTCTCAACGAGGAGCTCAGCGAAGTTGTAGTGGCGGTGAAGATGCCGCCTACCCGCAGTAGGACGGAAAGACCCTATGCACCTTTACTGTACGCTGTTACTGTTGTTTCGATTTTAATGCTTAGCGTAAGTGGGAGACTTTGATTCGTTGCTTTCGGGCAATGATGAGTCGTCAATGAAACACCACCCTTTGACATTGGAATAACTAACCTCACGCCATCATCTGGCTGAGGGACACTGGCAGCCGGTCAGTTTTACTGGGGCGGTATCCTCCCAAAGAGTAACGGAGGAGTACGAAGGTTGGCTCAACCTGGTTGTTAATCAGGTGTCGAGTATATGGATATAAGCCAGCCTGACTGTGAGACACACACGTCGAGCAGGTACGAAAGTAGGTCCAAGTGATCCGGTGGTTGAATGTGGAATTGCCATCGCTCAACGGACAAAAGGTACGCTAGGGATAACAGGCTGATCCTGCCCAAGAGCTCATATCGACGGCAGGGTTTGGCACCTCGATGTCGGCTCATCACATCCTGGGGCTGGAGAAGGTCCCAAGGGTCCGGCTGTTCGCCGGTTAAAGTGGTACGCGAGCTGGGTTCAGAACGTCGCGAGACAGTTCGGTCCTTATCCACTGTGGGCGCAGGAGAATTGAGGGGTTCATACCTTAGTACGAGAGGACCGGGTATGACAAACCTCTGGTGTTCCAGTTGTCGTGTCAACGGCATTGCTGGGTAGCTATGTTTGGAAAGGATAAGCGCTGAAAGCATCTAAGCGCCAAGCCTATCCCAAGATGAGTTCTCCCTGAAGGGTCGTGGTAGACCACCACGTTGATAGGTTTCCGGTGTAAGCGTAGCAATACGTTCAGCTGAGAAATACTAATAACCCGTTTGGCTTGGTCATTTATTTTTTCTATTAAACAGCTGCGTTGGTGTAAAAGCCAGCGCAGCTGCAAATAGGGATGAATGACTTTTATTTGAAAATATTGAAAGATCGAAAGATCTAAGAAAACGCAGCCTTATTGCATTGTTGTTCGAACTCCTGTATGTAGATGTCAGAGAATCGGTGAAAATTGATTCCCGCCTTGCGGGACAAATTTCAAAATTGAAATTTGGAATCAAAGTTCTTTGAAAAATATTTTGGCAACGAAGAAAAAAAGATTTGCATTCGCAAGGGGCAAATCATAATTTTGAGGCAGTGTCGCTAGAGATCTGGTGAATTCGAGGGTGGTTCTGACCCCCAGAAAGTCCCTCCTACAGGATTCCAAACTCGGATTCGCCAGGTCTCTGGTGATCCTAGCGCAGTGGCCCCACCCGTTCCCATTCCGAACACGGAAGTGAAACGCTGCAGCCCCGATGGTAGTGCTTCTATAGGTTGTGCGAGAGTAGGACGTTGCCAGTATTTACGGCCCGGCATTTTGGAAACAAAGTGCCGGGCCTTTTTTATGCCGAAAAGTGTCGCTGGAACAAGTTCAGACAAGGGCTTCGAAAAACGAGTCTCGATCTGAGGCAACCACGAGCGGCCCCAAGGATTCCACCATTCCGGGCGGAAGATGGGAGGCAGTGCCGGGATTTGCAATGAGCAATAAATCGCCGGATGGACTGAAGATCACCCAATTCGCTTCGGCCATCACATTGAACAATAGATTGGCAAGCGCACGGCCTCCACACGGGCGGACTACGCAAAAATGGCTGATGCGTCCTTCCGAATCCGGTTTAAACGTGATGGAGCACGATTCGAATTCACTGAATTTCAAATCGTACCAGTGCTCGATGTGGCTTGTCCCGGGCAGAAGGAATGGCTGCATTTGCGTGAGCAAAGTGTTGCATGAAACGAGTTGCTCCCCGCCATTGAGGTGGGTCTGTGCAAAAAATTCCGTTCCCATGTTTTGCCTGAAAGGCTATTTCTATCGAGTGGGTTTGAGATGGGCAAAAGAATTTTTTCGCTGCACGAGATGAATCCCCCAGCCAACTACCGCGGGCGCATCGCCCCTTCGCCCACGGGGTACCTCCACCTCGGCCACGCGCTCACATTTTGGACCGCCTTCCAGCGCGCTCGTGAAAACGGCGGCGAACTCGTTCTCCGCATTGAGGACTTGGACGCCCAGCGCTGCAAACCCGAATTCCGCGACGCCATCTTCGAGGATTTGAAATGGTTCGGCATTTCGTGGGATGAAGGCCCGGACCGCGGCGGGCCGTTCGGGCCATACACGCAGAGCGAACGCCGCCAGGTCTATGTGGACGCTTGGGAAAAATTGCGCGCCGGCGGATTCATCTACCCGTGCAAATGCTCGCGCAAAGATGTCATGTCCGCGATCGCCGCCCCGCATGAAAGTGCGGCAAGCATGCCGCAGGAAGGCGAGGACGAGCCGATTTACCCGGGCACCTGCCGCACCCCGCCAGGCACGGTGCACGAGGCGGCATCGCCGGCCGGTGTCACATGGCGCTTCCGCGTGCCCCAAGGCGAAGCGATGGAATTTCGCGACGGACGCATGGGCCCACAGCGCGCCGTTGCCGGAAAAGATTTCGGCGATTTCGTCGTGTGGCGTAGGGACGACGTGCCCGCATACCAGCTCGCCGTGGTGGCCGACGATGCCGCGATGCGCATCACCGAAGTCGTGCGCGGCGAGGACCTGCTAACCTCCACATTCCGCCAATTGCTCATCTACCGCGCGCTCGGTATCGATCCCCCGGCGTTCCATCATTGCCCGCTTGTGCGCGACGAAAAAGGCGAGCGCCTTGCGAAACGGAATGCGGCGCTGAGTCTGCGTGCGTTGCGGACCGCCGGGAAAAGTGCCGAGGAATTGCGGGGATGAAAAACGTTTGCATTGGCGGGGGCATTCTTTAAGGCTATATTGTGTAGGTTCGGCAAACCTCATGACCAAAATCAAGATTTGCGCCGTTACGATTCTGTTTGCGGCATACTTTTTGTCCGCATCGAAAATGATGCATGTTTTGGCGGTTCATCGCGCGAAGTTGACCGTCCGAAACAAAGACGCAACTCGCGAAGAAGTCCTTTCGGCAATGAAAACCCTCCCGTCCGACTTTGGAGATTCCCAATTTTGGGCGGCAATTGCCAACGATGATTCATACCCCGTATATCATCGCAGCGCTTGCATCAGGCGATTGCTGGGCAGTTACGTGCATGCCGGCATGTCGGTAAAAGAGGTCGCCCGCATTCTCGATTCACCAACGTGGTTGAAAAAAGATACAACTTACAAAATAACGTCGGTGGACGGCTTCATCCCCGTTGATTTTGATTTCAACAATTCAATATTTCAGTTCCTGGTATTTGCCGATAATCCGCAGGATACCGTGGACTTTTATCTGAAGGTTGATGGCGACGTCATTTCCACGGATGCATTGCTGTATGTGCTGCGGACCGGGCATGGTTTCGGGGATGTGGAAGATTTGGAGAATAGAAATCTTCTCCAAATGGCTTTCAGTTTAAACGACCAGTATATCCTCGACGAAATCGAACGCAGCCATTCTACCCCGTAGTCCGCAACCCGCTCGCGATCGCATTGATCGCCAGTAGCAGTTCCGGCAACATCTTGTTCGCCGCCGGCTCGTCGCCCTTTTGGAGCAGTGCGCGCCAGCGGGAAAGGAGATCGATCTCCTGCAGGTGGAGCACCTTGAGCGCATCCGCGCGGATCTGCAGCGTGCGCGACATGCGCGGGCGGCGCTCCGCCATCGGTACGCCGCGCAGCTTATCGAGCATCTCGCGCGTCGTGTTCCACTCGGCCACGATCATCCCGAGGATCGATTCACGAATTTTCTGATCCTCCACGAGCGCCGCGTAGCGGTGCATCAGGTCGATATCGGTGCTCGCGATGCTCGACTCGACATTCGTGAGCACGTATTGCAAAAACGGCCACTGCTTGATGCCGGTCTTCATCCGCTCAAACAATTCCGGTTCCGTCTCGAATAATTCCTTGAGCCCCGACCCTGTGCCGAACCACCCCGGCAGATAAAACCGCGCCTGGTTCCAACTGAACACCCACGGGATCGCGCGCAAATCCGCAAGACTCGCCTGCCCCGTGCGGCGCGCCGGCCGCGAGCCGATGCTGCTGTGCTCCAGCGCGTCGATCGGCGTCGCCTGGCGGAAAAACGGAATGAACCCGTCGGCCTCCAGCAGCCGGCGATACGCGCGCGTGCTCGATTCCGCGACCGTCGCAAAAATCGTTTCGAGATTGTGCGGGTCATCCCCGCCATGCTCGTGCTCGTAGGTGGTGGCAGCCACGCCGGCCACGAGCAGCTCCATATTGTAAGTCGCGGTGCCGAGGTTGCCGAATTTCTGCGCGATGGTCTCGCCCTGCTCTGTCGTGCGGATGTCACCGCTCAAACTCCCGTGCGGCAGCGCCTCGAGAAAACGGTGCGTCGGCCCCGCGCCACGGCTGATCGTGCCGCCGCGCCCGTGGAAAAACCGGATCGCCACGCCGCATTCGCGCCCCACCGCGGCGAGGCTCGCCTGCCCCTTGTGCAGGTTCCACTGGCTCGCGAGGATGCCCGCGTCCTTGTTGCTGTCGCTGTAGCCGACCATCACTTGCTGCACGAGCGGTTCGCCGGGCTTCTGCTGGAAACGGAGGCTGCTGCGTGTGACATTGTGTTCGAGAAACGCGCGCAATATCGTCGGGCTGCGCTGGAGATCGTCGATGGTCTCGAAAAGCGGCACCACCGGGAGCATGCATGTGAGGCCGTCCGGCATGAGGCGCGTGAGTCCCGCCTCGCGTGCGAGCACGTAAATCGCGAGCAGGTCGGAGAGGCGGCGCGTCATGCTCACAATCAGCGCGCCGATGCCGTCCGGGCCATATTTTTCGATATGCGTCGCGAGCACGCGGTAGCAGGCCAGCACCGTGTCGGCCTCGGGCCCGGCCTTCGAGGTCGGGTGCAGGAAAGGACGCGGCGAGCGGAGTTCCCGGTCGAGGAAACGAATCCGCTCGGTCTCGGTCCAGTTCGCGTAATCGCTCCCGTCGATGCCCGCGGCGGTCATCAACTGCGAGAGCGCTTTTTCGTGGAAAACGCTGTTCTGCCGGATATCGAGCACGGCCAGGTGAAACCCGAATACCTCCACCGCGCGCAGCACGGGGAGGACATCCTGGCGCGCGAGGCGGCCCGCGCCGACCTCGATGAGCGCGTCATGGAGCGTCTGCAGGTCCGCGGTGAGTTCGCGGGCGAATTGGTAGGCGTGCGAACCTTCGCTGACCTGGTGCGAGCTCTGGTCCTGGCCAATTTCGAGCGGAAGCCGGGCGATGAGGAGCCGCCCGAATTGCCGCCACGGTTCGTCAACATTGATGCCGAGAATGAACTCCGCGCGGCTGCCGAGCGCTGCCGCCAGCTTCGTGTGCGCCTCCTTCAATTTTTGCGGCAGCGGTTGCATCCACCCGGAAAGCGTCATCTTGCGCGAGAGCGTGACCAGCTCGCGGTGCAAGGCCACGAGCGCATTGAGGCGCAGGTGTTGCAACGTCTCCTGGGTCACCTGCGCGGTCACGCCCGGGTGCCCGTCGCGATCGCCGCCGACCCAGGTCCCGAAACTCACGCGCGGCAGCGAAGCAATGGAGGAAATGGTCTCCGGGTCGAAGCCGGTCTCCTTCCACGAGTAGCGGAGCCGCTCGTCAAGGAGCGGGAGCACGGCCGGGAAGACGTCGCGCAGGTAATGCATCACGTTGTGGCGCTCGTCGGAAATCTGCGGTTTTACGAGGAGGATTTCGCCGGTGCGCCAGAGGCGCTCGAGCGTGGCCTTGGTGCGGTCGCGCAGCGATTTCGCGGCGGAAGGCGTGATGTCCGATTGCTGCCGCAGTTCGATCAATTGAAAAAGGACGCGATGCTGCTCGAGCACCGTGAGGCGCTTCGCCTCGGTGGGGTGCGCGGTGAGCACCGGCTCGACCCTCACCTGCCGGAGCACTTTCGCGATCTCCTCCCCGGAAGCCCCCTTCTTTTTCAACTCCGCGAGGTAGCGGCCCCAGAGGCCGGGCTCGGCGGTGAGCCCCTCCTTTTCCTCGCGCAGCACCCGCATCGCCGCCGCCGAATTCTCCTCCACCATGTTTAACAACTGAAACGCGATCGAATAGACGAGCCCGAGTTGCGCCGGGAGCTTGGCGTCGGATGGCAGCGGTTTGCCCGACCACGGGAGCCACGCGGCGAGCTCGCCGTGCCCGAGATCGGTGAGCACCTCGCCGAGGCATTCGATGAGATATTTCAAATCGCTCTCCAGCTTGCCGAAGCCGATCGCGATGTAATCCGGTTTTTGCGTTCCCTCCATGATGAAGTGTTCCCTCGGGTTGGATTTAATGGCGGGAAGCGAGGGAAGGGGCAAGGGAAAAATGTGCCGCCCAAGATTTCGGGGCGCAGACGAAGCTCAAACGATCTCCATTTCCGACGCGCCTTTGCTGGCAAACCATTGCGCGGCGACGATGAATACGAGAATGGCCGGCGTCAAAATGAACCAGTATCGCGTGAAAATAAAGAAGCACGGTTCCATGACACCCGTGAATTGAAAAATGAGCATGACCGCCACGCCGCCGCCGAGGAATAACCCACCTTTGAGCTTCGGTGACAACCGCGCGAGCGTGAGTATTTGCAAGCCGAGCGCCGCAATCGCCGTGTAGAGAAATTGGGACGTGGCAAACAGCATGTAACCCCACGGCGCCACCAGCGTATCCGAGCGCGAAGCCGGGTCGTGTATCACCGCGCTGCCTGGAAATGCAGCCAGGTACTGCGGGAGCTTGTCCGTGGCTTCATTGTGCAAATCGTGCCCGTGGAAAAGATAAAAGCGCAGGTCCGGTTTCAGCAGCGTGAGGCAGAGATCGAGCAAAGGCGCGGCGAGCATCAAGGCATAACACATGCAGCCCCGCGCCATCCACGCCTCGCGGCGTGTCACCGGCCTGCTGAGCAGGAATTCCCCGTGGGGCAACGGCATGAAAAAGGAGCCCCGTGCGCCCGGTTTCCACTCGCTGTAGAAAAACCAGCCGATCATGATTGAGAAATAAATGGTCGTCCAGGAGATCCGGAGCATGGCATCCATGCCCGAATCCGCGCTCAGTAGCGTCGCGCGCAGGCATTGCGACACGGCCACCATTGTGACGCTGATCGCCACGTAAATCCAGACGACCGAGGTGGTCTTCAAGTTGAAATAAAGGAGCGAGGCTCGGTGGTTGCGCATAAGTCAGGCGGGTTCCGTTCTTATATAGCGATGGCAGGAATAAAGCTCGGTCGCCACCGCGAACACCGCGAGCAGCGACCAGGCGGAAAAAGGATGCGCCGTCACCCAGATGAGGCTGGATTTGTATGCCGCGGGTGTCGCGGAAAATGCGCTGAATATCTTTTCCGACGCCACGGTCTGGTTCATTCGGAAAATGAACCAGCCGACGAAAAACATCGGCACGAGCGCCACGCCGATGATGACCGCGAGTTGGGACCATCGCTTTTGCCAGAAGATGAAGTTGATGAGTTGAAAAAGCAGCGCGACAAAGCAGATCAACGTCAGGTTGTAAAAGGCGAGGTTCGCCTGCCCGCGGGGCAGCACGACGCAGGTGCTTTTTTCCTTCCCGTCGTCCATCTGCGTCTCGATGAACGCGCCGGGGAAGTGGTCGAGATAGAAATGTTCCGTCTCCGCGGCGTAGTCGTCGTGGCTGTAGATTTGCACTTTGATCGGCGGAGCCGCCAGGCTGCAACCCCACATGATGAGAAACGGGCAAAGGTAGGCCGCCAGGTAACGGGTCGCCCGCGCGTAAAACAGCGAGCGGCGCGAGATGGCGCGCGTGAACAGGAACTCCATCTCACCGTTTAAAACAACGTGATACGCTGTTTTCAACCCGGAGATCGGCGCCTTGAAAAGGAATGGAAATGCGGCGGTCAGGAACTGGCTTGGGAGGATCAGCCCGCACACAATGCTCGTGAAAAGCAACATGGTGCCGGAATGGAAAAGACGGGATTGGAGGGACGCCAGGAAAATCCCCCCGAGCAAAAAGACAGCCATCGTGCGGGGTTCGTAGGCGAGCAGGCGCAGGTAATGGGATGGACGGGATGTTTTCATGACTCCTGGGAGCGTGAGATTTCGACAAAGATGTCCTCAAGCGCGAGGTCGATGATTTCGCATTGCGCGCCGCGCTCGCGGGCGATTTGCGCGGGCTGCGCGTCGTCCGCAATCCGGGCCGTGACGAGGATTTCATCGCGCGAGACCACCGTCCGGTACGCGCCCGGCCATGCGAAGCCCGCCATGTCGCGCGTGAAGGAGTGGAAGCGGATTTGTTTCACGGTCTCCTTCAATTCGTCGAGCGGCTCGTCGATTTTCAGCTCTCCTTCGGCAAGGATGCCGACGCGGTCGGCCACGCGCTCGATGTCCGAGAGGATGTGCGAGGAGAGCAGCACGGTCGCGCCCCCCTCCTGCCGGATCACATCGAGGATTTCGTCGAGGAATTCGCGGCGCGCCACCACGTCGAGCGTGGAGGCGGGCTCGTCGAGGATGAGGAGTTCAGGCTTTTGCGCCAGCGCGAGGATGAATGCGACCTGCCGCTGCGTGCCCTGCGAGAGGTTGGAAATTTTTTGCCCCAGGTCGATGCGAAAACGCCGCACGAGATCGTCCACGCGCGCATGGTCCCAGCGCGGATAAAACTGCGCGCAGAACGCAATGAGCTTCCCGGTCTTGAAATTGGGCGGGAGGATTTGCTTCTCGCTGAGGTAGCCGACCCTCCGCCGGTCCTCCAATGTGAACGCGAAAGGATCGCGCCCGAGCACGCGGGCTTCCCCGCCATCGGCGCGGATGAGGCCGGCGAGGATTTTGATCGCCGTGGTTTTTCCCGCGCCGTTGCGGCCGAGGAAACCGTACACGCTGCCGCGCGGCACGCTCAGGCTGAGATCGCGCAGCGCCGCCACGCCGCCGAAGGAGCGGCAGAGGTGGCTGGTCTCGATGATGAAGTCATTGCTGTTTGTTATCATAGGCTTGCTGGATGAGGCGTTGGAGTTGGGCCGCGGTGAGGCCGAGATGGAGCGCTTCGCTCACGACCTGGTCCACCGCGGGCTGGATGAGTTTCTGCTGCTGGGCGAAAGGCAGCGGCTTGCGGCCCGCGCTCACGAAAGTGCCCTGCCCGCGGCGGAATTCCACGAGCCCGTCGCGCTCGAGGAACTGGTAGGCCTTCGCAACCGTGAGCGGGTTCACGTGCAACTCCGCGGAAAGCTCGCGCACCGAGGGAAGTTGCGCGCCCGGCTGGAGCTGGCCGCCCGCGATGCGTTCGCGCAACTGCAGGATCATCTGCCGGTAGACCGGCAGGCCGCTGTTGGGGTTGAGGTGGAGCAGCATCGCGTCGGTGTATTAGTGAAGTAATACACTAAATGTACGGGCGGTCAACGCAAAAAATTTACGAAGCCCGGTTGCGATATGGTTGATGTTTGGATATGACAAGCGGGATGAACGAGGGCGGGATCGAACAAAAAATGCGGGCGATGATCGCGGGGCAGCTGGAAGTGGAGCCTGCGCTGGTCACGCGCGAGGTCTCGTTGTTCACGGAGTTCAAAACCGATTCGCTCGACATCCTCGATCTCGTGATGGGCGTGCAGCGCGAGTTCGGCGTGAAGGTCCGCGAGGAGGATTTGGAGACGCTGCGGACCCTCGGGGATTTCGTGAATTACATCACGGCGAATTTGGCCGCCTGGAAATAATCGCAGCCGGTGGTCACAACCCGAAGTGCTTCCGGATCACGGCTTCGCGCTCCGGCTCCGGGAGATGGTAGGTATCCAGCACGCGGCCAAGCAACGCGTGCGCGCCCTTGAGCATGCCCGCCTCGCCGATGATCTTCCCGGGATTGCCAAGCACGATGGAGTTGTCCGGGATCTCGCCGCGCACGACGGACCCGGCCGCGATTACGCAGCCCCTCCCGATGGTCGTCCCGGGAAGGATGATGCAATCCTCGCCGATGAACGTGTTGTCGCCCACGCGGATGCGGCCGAGGACTTGCGCGCTCGGTCGCTCCGGCCGGATGAGCCACACCGAGGCGTCGTGCGTGAGAAATTTCGTGCCGCCGGAAATGCCCACCCGGTTGCCGATGTCGACAAGATACGGCTCGGTGCTGAAAAACTCGGTGAAGATCATGCACCCTTCGCCGATGCGCACGCCTTTCTTCCGCAGGGAAGCGAGGCGGACTTCCATGGCCTCGGCCGCCGTCGGCGCTGGCGCCGGGGCCTCGCGGGGCCGCTTGGTCCCGATGAGGGCGTTCTCGATTTTCCGGATGAGATCGCTCAGGCGCATGGCGAACCCATATCAAACGGGAGTGATGAAAGAAAGCCCGCGCGCGCGTTTTGCAAAGCCGTCATTTCCGCGCGGCGCGTCTTGCGAGCCCCGATTGGTATAAACCAACGTCCTCGGCATGGTGCTCCTCGATTTTCCTGCGCAGTGCTCCGTCGATTTCCGCGACTTTCGCGCCCGGCTTCGCCCGGTTCAGCGACGCCGCGACGGCAGGACCGCCGAGATAACGCCGCGCGAACCAATCGAGGTCCTCCGCGTAGTATTCGGTGATCCCGATGAAATCGAAATTCGACAACGGAAATCCCCATAGAAACTGGCTGTAAATATTTCTCACCTCGGGCCCGAGGCAGAATCGTTCCAGCGACCAGTCTTCCGCAACGACCTGATTGTGGAGCCGCCCGGCCGAGGAAGGGTCATGAAAATTTCTCCAGAAATGATAGTGCGACACCACGCGATCGACCGGCTCGCGCATCCACGCGACGAATCTCGCGTCGAGCCGCGCGGACACGGTGACATATTTCAGCGGGAGGAAATGCCCATGGATGCACTCGATCCCCGCGAAATCGCGCATCGCGTTTTTAACACTGTTCTCCAGCGCCGCGCGGTTTCTCTCCTCGGGCGGAGTGTTGATCGGCAGGTCGGCATAATCTTTCAGGAGCGTCTCCCCGAAATGGGCCTCGAGCGTCGCCTGGAAACTCGTCCCGGCGGTCTTCGGCAGATGCACGGAGATGATCATGATGAAAGACCGGTTGCCGACGTCGGCGCAGGGATGGGAATATTCAGCGGGCGTCCGGGGCCAATGAGGGCATTCTCAATTTTTCGGATCACATCGCTGAGGCGCATGGGGGAGCTTTACAAAATCGGCATCGCTAGTGACAGCCGAAAACTAGAATAGCTGCGCGCCTCCGCGTATCTTGTCCCCATCACGCTCCCATCGATACAGCGAGCCGGGGGCTTTTTTGAGCGATTTGAAAAGGTCGGGCGCATCGCGCTTCTGGAGCGTGAGTTCGCGCACGCCATCCGACTGGCAGTTCAATATTTTTGCGAAGCCCTTGTACAGGCGCGGCCCGCCGATTACACGCGAGAGCTCCGGCGCCGACGCGAACGGCCACGACCGCCTGTCGAGCACGAGATAACTGAATGGAAGCGTGGAAACATCAATCTCCATTTCGGTGGCAAAACGGCTCCAGCCCGGGTCAACATGCACGAACCCGGGAATTTTCGCAAAATGATGGCACCAATGCCGCTCGTTGCCGGCCGCCAGCATCCCGCACCGCGCCGCGTGCGTGCAGGGCGCGATGATATGGAATTGCGAGGCGAGGGTTTCGCGCGCGGTGATGAGCTTGCGGCTCGCTGCGAAAGTCCCCGGCTCGACCCACAGTACCGCTTCCGCGCTTTTTATCGCCGCGATCAATCGTTCGAGCGCGGCGGACGAAAGCTCATTGAGCACGTGGCTGATGATAAGAAGCGCCGGCGCAGCACCCGGCCTGGCTGGGGCCACATCGAGATGTGGAAAATCCTCCCGGCAGCGCCGCATTGCGAAATCCCGCGCGGATGCCGATTGGTCCAGCAGCCGCAATTGGCCGATCTCATCCGGCCACGCCGCGACGACACGCCGTCCCGCCACGCCCGTGCCGCACCCCCAATCGAGCGCCGCCCCGCGCGGTGGCGACCACCCGCGCGCCTGGAGCTCCGCCAACACCGTGTCCCATTTCCATCCAATCCGCTCGGCGAAAGTGAAATCATAGCTCCCCATCGCGGACTCGGATTCCCAATAATCCCGGGAAACGTCCGCCACGATTTCACCGTCGAACGCGAGAAACCGCGCGCGCAGCCTGCGAAGCTCGCGCCAATCCACGTCAGGCCATGAGAAGGTGTTCGAGCCGCTGGTGTTTGATTCCATAAAACTTCTTGAGCGCAACAATGCGCCGGTTGATTTCCGCAACCGCGCTTTCGGCCAGCGTGCGCGGGCGTCTGGTCGCGATGAGCATCACGTTTTTCGCCGTGTGCTCCGGCGAGACAAACTCCGCGACCCGCACACGGTAACCCGCGCGCTCGAGCAACAGCGTGCGCAGCGCATCGGTCGCCATCTCCGCGTGGCGCTCCGCATAAATCCCGTGCCGGAGCACATCCGCGAGCGGGTTGTCCGCGACGGCGGCATCCACCTGAGGGCGCGCCTCCTTGTGGCAGCACGGCGCGGCGAGGATGATCTCCGCCCCCGCGCGAACCCCCGCGAAAAGCGCGTCATCAGTCGCGGTATCGCAAGCATGCAACGCCACCAAAATATCAAGCGTGGAAAGCGAATAATCCGCAATGGCGCTCCGCACGAATTCAAGCCCGTCGAATCCGCACTCCCGCGCAGCGTCGTTGCAGAGCGACACAAGATCGCTTCGCGCCTCGACCCCCGTGATTTTCACAGCCCGCTTTTCCACGCGCTGGAAATAATCATACGCGGCAAAAGTGAGGTAGCCCTTCCCCGACCCCATGTCACACATTGTTATCGGATCGCCGTTCCGCGCAGTCAGCCCGCTCTCGCGGTAAGCCGAGGCCAGCAAATCGACAAAGCGCTCGATCTGCCGGAACTTGTCCCCCATGCGCTCGCGCACTTTCCCGTGCGCATCCGTCACCCCCAGCGCATGCAAATAGCGCGCGCCCGCATCCACCCATCGCGACCGCGCCTGGTCATGCCCCAACTCCGCCGGCTCCCTTTGCGCAGGCACAATCCGCAGTTTCGCGCGCCCGCCCAGGTCCAGTTGCGCATCATCGGACTCGGTAAAAAGATGCGCGCTTAAAAACTCCGCGCCCAATTTTTCGCGCGTGAGTTCCAGCGCCCCGGCGAACGGGATGTTTTTCGTCTCATCCCTCGTCGCAAACCGGCTCACGACACTGCAACACTTCTCCCCCCGGATCACCACCGGACGAAGCAACAATTTGCGCGCCCCCTCCGTCGTGGACGGATGCCCGAGCGTGAGCTTCACGAATGTGCCATCCTCCATGCACGCCCCGAGCCGTGCGAGAAAGCGCTGTTTTGCCGATTCCTGCATCCCGACTTTTATATGCCCCGGGCTTCCAAAAGGAAACCCCGCGGGTTATTTATCTCATCACGCATGAGTTCCGATTTTCCCTACCGCACCCGCCGCACCATCAAGCCCCACCAAATGGATCCCGCGCGCGAAGTCCCCCGCGACCTCCTGCTCGAGATCCTCACCGATGCCCACTGGGCTCCCACGCACGGGCTCACCCAGCCATGGCGCTTCCACGTCTTCACCGGCCCCGCGCGCGAGCGCCTCGCCGATGGCCTGCAATCCCTCTATGATCGCCTCACCCCCGCCGCCGAGATCCGCCCCGACAAACGCGAAAAACTCCGCGCCAACACCCTCGCCGCCCCAGTCGTGATCGCCGTCGCCGCGCGCGTCGATCCCGCCGGGAAAATCACCGAGACCGAGGAGATCGCCGCCACCTCATGCGCCGTCGAGAACCTCATGCTCTCCGCGCATCAGCGCGGCCTCGCATCCTTCTGGGCGAGCCCGCCCGTGGCTTACAGCCCCGACTTTGTCAAATGGCTCGGCCTCGACACCACCCATCGCGCGCTCGGCCTCGTCTATCTCGGCCACGCCCAGCCGGGCACAAAAGCCGCATCCACCCGCGTCCCGCTCAACGAGCGCGTGGTGTTTTACGATATTTAACAACGCCGCGCCGCGTCACTGCCCGTTCCGCTGCTCGAAAACCAGCACGCAGCGGAAGCCGTAGATGGCCCCGTGCTCGCTGCGGCTGATTACATTTCTGTACGAGCTCAGCAACTCCGTTTTGTCCCCATTCGCCCACGATCCGCCGCGCAGCACCCCCCACTTTTTGTCTTTTTCGCCTTCCTTGTAATTGTCCTCCATCCATTCCCAGACGTTCCCGCCCATGTCGAACAGACCGAATTTATTCGCGGGAAACTCCCCCACGGGCGACGTCTCCGGATAACCGTCCTCGTAGCCATCGATGACTGGCACGTGCAGCTTGCGCGCGGAGTAATCGGCGTAATTGCCCGCGCCGAATGGCGGCGGCCAGCATTTGCCCCACGGGTAGATGTCGGGGAACTTCTGGTCGCGCTGCTCGGGAGTGGCGCCCCCCTCGTCGGGCAGCCCCACGGCAAAGCTCCATTCCGCGTCGGTCGGGAGCCGGTAAAATTCGCCGTCCTGGAGCAGCTTCGCGTCATGCTCCTTGTTCGTGAGCCACTTGCAGAAATCCTCCGCCTCGAACCAGTTCACCTTCACCACGGGATGATCGGGCGTCTGGTCGAAATCGGGCTTTTCGTACGTGTGCCCGGTCGCCGTGCAAAAAGCGTCGTAATCCCTGACGCGTGTTTTACAAGAGCAAAACATCACGCCGCCGCCCACGGGCATGAACCGCATCCCGAGGCTGTTGCGCCACGGTTTGGCATGATCCGGGCCGCGCGTCTGGTCGAGTTGCTCCGCAAGGAAGGTTTGTTGCCTGGCGACGACGGTGCCGGTGACCGTGACGGTCTTGTAACCGGACATTTCCAATTCGTAGGAGACCGGACCCGGTTTTACATTGTTGTCAAGGTGCATCGGCGTCACCCCGATCTCCTTGCCCGCGAGAATGACGCTCGCGCCGCGCGGTTCGCTGGTGATCTTCACGCTGCCGTAGGCGAACTCGAAATTCACGGCGGCGTCCTGCCCGTTCTGGACCGTCACGTCGCGGGTGTCGTCGGGCCAGTCGGCATATTTCGCGGTGAGTTTGTATTTGCCGGGAGGGAGCGGGAAGCGCGCCGGCGTCTTGCCCAGTGATTTTCCATCGGCGAAAATCTCCGCCCCGGGCGGCTCGCTGGTCACCGCCACGCTGCCCCACGCGAAATCGAGTTCCTTGCTCGCCGTCACACCGCGCTGGATCTCGACGGTGTCCTTCAGCTCGCGCCCGTCCTTGCGCGCGGTCAATTCGTAGGTGCCCGTGAGCACCCCCTGGAGCGTCGCGGGCGTCGTGCCGGAGCCTGCGAGTTTTCCCTCCCCATCGCGCAGCTCG
>DASZPK010000597.1:0-8130 GCA_035550335.1 Chthoniobacteraceae bacterium
GGAAGGTTGTTTACGGGCGTTATCGCATTTTACCCGAGGGCGGAACGGAATTTTTCAACGAAGCCGAAACCGCCGCGCTTACGCCAATGTATCATTTCGATGAATTGGCGGAGCGTGTTAAAAAAGGCCCGATCCGATTCAAGGTCGTCGTCCAGCTCGGCGCGGTAGGCGACCAGACCAATGACCCGACTGTGCGCTGGCCGGAGGACCGCCCGCTGCTCGAGATCGGCACGATTGAATTGACGGCCCTGGTCGCGGACAATGCCGCGGAGCAGAAGCACATCATTTTCGATCCCATTCCGCGTGTCGCGGGCATCGAGGCTTCGGATGATCCGCTCTTTGAACTGCGCGCGGCGATTTATCTCATCAGCGGGCGCAGGCGCAGGGCCGCCCCTTTGCCGCAGGAGTAATAGTTTCGGGCATCAACCTCGAGTGGGTTTGTCCATGAAACAAAGAAATGGCGCGCCACTGCGCCGGAGGGATTTGGGACGTTTATGATTTAACGCTCGTAAAACGCTGCCTTTCCCAAACGGTCAATTTTCCAGAGTGCAATGTCTTTCGTCGCTATTTGCCGAAAGTGTGCTACCCTTGCGCATGAAAAATGATTTCAGTTCTTTCTCGCGTCGTGGGCCGGATAAAGTGACGGAGGAACTGGCGGTGGTGCTTTCCGCAAAAACATCTTTCGAATTCAAGCCTCTCTTCGAGCTGGTTCATGCGAATCTTCGTGCCCGCAAATCGGCCGCAGGCGGCGAGGAGATGCTGCGTTTGCGCACGTATGAAAAGCTTCAGGTCCTTGTGAACCTGGGCATGGTCCGGAAAACGATTACCAAAGCGGCCAAGACATACCGTGGACTTGCATCGCTGGCCTCCGCGCTTCCCCAGCCGACGATCGCGCCATGAAATACAGGTCCTACATGAAGCCCCCGGAAAAGCGGGTGACGATCCGGAAGCCGGAGCAAAAGCAGAAGGGCGATCCCCAAAATCTTCTTCCGGATGGTTTCACCAGAATCAGCGATTCAAAAGTCCGCAAGGTTTACCGCTAGCCCAGCCTCACCGGCGCGAAAATAAAAAGTGGTTGGCCCCGGCGAGGATGAGAATCCCCACCGGGGCGCTTTCCCCCTCCGAAAGTTCCGTTTGCCGCCAGCGCTGTGCGCGATGATTTTTTTTGAAATTGGTTGCCTGCCGGGGTATTGCGCCCCGTTCCTCCGGGTAAGAGCCGGTTGCTTCACTATTAAAGCTTGCAAGCAATTGGAAAGAAATGGTTGCCCGTGAAGGTTATGCTCCCTCGACTCCCGGATGTAAGCCGGGCGCGTTGCTATTACGCCAACGGGCAAACTTCGTTTGTTTTATGTTTCGAGAGGCTTCGCCTCTTAAAAGCTCCGGGGCGTGGTTCCGCCCCACGATCCTCTGATTCAAAGTCAGATATCCTACTGTTAGACGACCCCGGAATGGAAATGACGAAAGCATGGCCCGCCGGGGTAATGCTCCCCGTTCAACCGGTTAAAAGCCGGTTGCTTCACTATTAAAGCTTGTGGGCCGGAAAGTGGTGCTCGCGGCAGGACTTGCACCTGCACTGGCTGCGCTCTCGACGCAGTGCCTCTGCTGTTGGGCTACGCGAGCATGAAAATAAATTGGCACCCACGGCCGGACTTGCACCGGCTAGGACCCGCTTGAAAGACGGGGTGCTTGGCTGCTTTGCATTCGTGGGCCTCACTAAGTGAGTTTTATAAATATGGTCCTCCCGCTCGGACTTGCACCGAGACTGCGCCCTCATCTAGGACTCAACGGGTATAAGCCGTTCGTGCTACTTTACACTACAGGAGGGGCGGAACGCGGAGGGCATGCTCCCCTTGCCGCTTATGCAGCGGCATGATTTTCTTAGCAGGAAATCCCGGCTCGCTTGTCCGGTTCGCGTTCCATGAAAGTCTTACTCGCGGCAGACTCGGAGCGCACGCGGGTGTTGAAACAATGCTCCCGGTCGGGGTTGCGCCGACACTGGGCCGGGTTTAAGCCGGCTGCCTCTGCTTTTGGGCTACGGGAGCGGGATGAAAATGGTCCCCATGGCAGGATTCGCACCCGCACTGGACTGCTTCTGAGACAGTTGCCTCTGCATTGGGCTACATGGGGAAATGAAAGTGGTGCTCCCGGCAGGGTTCTCGCCTGCAACCTCCGCGTTCGAAGCGCGGCGCGCTATAGTTTGTGCCACGGGAGCAAAAAATGGAAAGACGGGCGGCCCGGACCCTTGCGGGCTTGCCGGGCCGCCGTCGATGTTGTTAAACGGCGTAAAACGCCTCTGGGTTTTCAGTCCAGGAATGCGACTTTGGCCATCGTGCGCGTCTGCGTCTCCGTGTTCATGTGGACACGGTGCCAGCAGTGGAGCGTGATCGTCTTGTGGTCCGGGTGGCGCACGGCGCCGCGGGCATAGACCCCGGCGTTGCGCACCATCACCTTCCACTCGGCGGGCTTGGTGTTGCCGCGCGCAAGGATCGACTTGTATTCCCTTTCGAGAACACCGTTCGCATGCCTGTCGTGCACGTAAACACGTTCGCCGCCGGTACGATACGCCTCCTGCAGCACGTGGGCCTTGCCGCGACCGCGGCGGACAGGCTCGTTGCGCAGGATGCGTTTCGGATCGACGATCAACCCCGGCTCGGGAATGAAGAACCATTCGCCTTGGCGACGGAATGCGTCGTTCTTGCGAAGGTATCCTTTTTCCGCCGGGACGCCGGCTCGCTCCTGCGCCGCGCGAACCTCGGCGGGCTTCAATGCCTCGCGGGCCTGTGCGACGGTGGATGCGTTGCCGGGGACCGCCGCCACGAACCACGAGCGTTCGTCGTGGCCGCAGAGGAAGCGGTCTTTCTGCTGCTGCGCGCCGTTTTTGCGGACGAGCAGGAGCAGATGGCGTTCGCCCGGCATTTTCTGGAGGACATCAATCTCGATCTCCTTTTCGATTTTGCCGGGGATGCGCAGCTCGAAGAACTCGCCGTGGCGGTCCTTCTGGATGTCAATGGCATAGTCGGTTTCGCGGCGCCAAAAGGGTGGTCCTTTCGCGCCGGAAATCCTGAACCGGGCGCCCATCGCGGCGAAGTGCCGTTCGATGTGTGTCGGTTCCATATGTTTGTTTGTGATCCGGCTGCGTCGCGCATCACGCGATGCGCGGCCCCTGCCGGCGAGGGGCTCCCGATTATCAAAGGGCGCGGGAGCGGGCGCCCGTGGTTGCGTTGGTACACATTGGGGTGCCTCCTTGTTTGGTTATGGTTGATACGAAAAAATGGTGCGCCGGGACGGTTCCGCCCCGTCTGCCTCCCCGGTGTCGGCGGGGCGATCTGCTATTGAGCTACCGGCGCGTGGGAAAATGGATGCCCCGCATCGAGTTGCACGATGACGGCCTGGGTCAGGGCCAGGCAGGCTGCTGTTACCTCACGGGGCAGGATGAAAAATCGCGCGCTGAAAAATTAGACAAAACCGGGCGCACCATATAAACAGTTGCGTGATGTGGATGATTTCAGTTCTTGGCCTCCATGGTCAGGTTTTCATTGCCGACGAAGACCCCATGAACAGTATCGGCATAATTTCCGTCCTCGCGGTGGCGGTGGTTTCCATTGTGCTGGTGTTGATGGCAGTGGCGCTCAAATCGCGCTCGGTGGCCTTTTTGAATTTCATGATCTGCCTTGTGGCCGAGGTCTGCGTGCAGCCTTGGTCCGCGCTCGCGTTGCATCCGCCCACGGATGAGCAATTGCGGCTGAGTTGGATCATGGCTGTGATCGGCTCGTTTCTTCTGCTCATGAGCATCGCCGCCGCCATTTATTGCGTGATCGCGTCCAAGCCCAAGAGCTTGTCGAAACGCGGCGGCCCCGGAAGCAAACGGCGCAAAAAACGCAGAAAACGCAAGAGTCTCGCGGAATTGAACAGCGAAGCCACCAACGGGGAAGAGGCCGAGGAGAGTGACGGGGATGACAGGGACGCGCCCTCCGGCGGCATTTGAGAAATCACCGCCTTGCCACGGTCGTGCGCGATCCCTTTCGCGCTATTGCGTGAAGATGCTGTCCAGGAAAGCGAGTATTTTCGATTGCACGTCGGGCTTGTAGAAATTCCCGTCGTCATGCCCGGCGTTTTCGACCGGGAGCAATTGGTTTTTCACGCCCGCCTTGTCCAGCGCCTCATGCAAGCGGCGGCTCTGGTCGAACGGCACCTCCGGGTCTTTCGTCCCGTGAACAATCAGCACGGGCGGATTGTCCGCCGCCACGTACGTAACGGGGCTGGCGGCCTTTGCCTTGTCGGGCACTTTGTCCGCTTCCCCGCCGAGGAGCGCGGGTACCGCGCCTTCGTAATCCTGCTCGCCCTTGGCGGAATTCTCCGCCTTGAGGTCCGGGAGCAGTTGCGTGAAATCCGCCGGCCCGAAGAAATCCACGATCGCGAGCGGCTTGATCGCCGGGTCGGCGCCGAAATCCTTTTGGGTGCGCGCCATGCCGAGCAGCAGCGCGAGGTGTCCGCCCGCCGAACCGCCGGCCACGATGAAGCGCTTCGGGTCCACCCCGTAATCCGCCGCGTGCGCGAGGATGAAATTCAGCGCCGTGTTGCAATCCTGGATCTGCGCGGGAAATGGGGCTTCTCCCGTGAAACGGTAATCGACGCTCGCGATGGCGTAGCCGTGTTTCAAAAGGAAGCCGAGGTTGTCCCAATTTTTGTCGCCCAGTTTCCATGCGCCCCCATGGATCCAGACCACGAGCGGATACGGCTGCGCGCCCTTCGGCCCGGGAAGGTGGAGGTCGAAATTCTGCCGCGCCGCGCCATTGGCGACATAAGGAATCGTGACCGTCTTCGGCGCTTGGGCGAAAAGCGTGGCGCCCGGCAACAGCGTGATGGCGATGATGGAAGAAAGGAATGCTTTGGTATTCACAGGGGGGATATTGTCTTGGACACCTCGCTGCATAACAGAACCCCTCGCGATTTGCCACACGAAGATTCGTGCCGGAAAAATTTGGTCCCGGGGGTTGGAATCGAACCAACTTAATCCAGCTTATGAGGCTGGCGGGCGCCCGGTGCCCATCCCCGGTGACTTCGTCACTTTTATGGCGCTTCGCGCGCGTCGCGAAATGATAGCGCTGTTTAAAAAATGGGGCCGCCAGCCGGGCTTGCGCCAGCCTCTCCCCGTTACCGACGGGGCGCGTCGCTCTCTACGCTTTGGCGGCACACTTCGTGTGTTTCTTTAAATTGGTCGGGCACCCCGGTGCTGCCCCGGGTATCTCACCGCTCCGAACGGCGCGGATTGCTGTCTTCCTCGTGCCCGTCACTTCGTGACTTTTATAAAAATTGGACGCGCGCCCCGGACTTGCACCGGGTAATGCGGTTTTGCAGACCGCCGGCTCGCCTGCTTTGCCTTGCGCGCGATTGATAAAAAAATGGTGGGGCCGGCGGGATTTGCACCCGCCTCGCCGCGTTCACAGCGCGGAATGTTCAACTTCTACACCACGGTCCCCGTGTGTTTTTGGAAAATGGATCCCCCGGCCGGTGCCGCCCCGGCATTGTCCGTATTACGAGTACGGTGCATTTCTACCTCTGCCACAGGGGAATCATTGGAAACGAAAGTGGTGCTCGCGCGAGGACTCGCACCTCGAACCTCCGCCTTCGCAGGGCGGTGTGCATGATCTGGTTACACCTCACGAGCATAAAACAGAGACCAGGCGAAACCTGTGCGCCATGCCGGTAACGCTCCGGCGTCTCCTGTTTGGAAGACAGGCGTGCTGCTATTACACCAATGACGCTTTTGGCAAAATGGCGGGCGTCGCCGGTATCGCGCCGGCCTCTACTCCTCTTCAGGGAATCGCTAATCTATCTCAGCTAGACAGCCCATTGGGTTGTTATAAATGGTCCTTCCACAGGGTAACGCTCCCCGGTCTACCGGTTATCGGCCGATTGCTCTGCTTTTGAGCTATGGAAGGTGACTTCGTCACTTTTCTATTTTTAAATTGGCGGAGCGCCAGGGACTTGCACCCCGGACACCTTCATCAGGTGCAGCTGTTTTCGAGACAGTTTCCTCGACTGGCCGGACGCGCTCCGTGAAATGGCTCCCCCGCGTGGACTCGCACCACGACGCACCGTTTAACAAACGGGAATGCTACTTTGACATTACGGGGAATTGTAAATTGTAAGAGTGGGTAAGAATATGCTCCCGGCAGGACTTGCACCTGCGTCGTTCCGTTTAGAAGACGGATGCCTGTGGTCTGCTCGGCCACGGGAGCTTGGTTGATTGTTTGGAAATTGGTCGCGCATCCGGGTGCTGCCCCCGGTATCTCCTCGTCCCAAGCGAGGCGGATTGCTGTCTTCCTCATACGCGGACACTTCGTGTCATTTCTGACTTCGTGTTTTGAAATTGGCGGCCTGTGCGGGCATTGCTCCCGCGACCTTCCGTTCGACAAACGGCTGCTCTTCATGGCTGAGCTAACAAGCCTTTTAAATAATGGTGGGTTGTGTCGGTAACGCTCCGACCCGGCCCGCTCGGGCATCTGCTTTACAGGCAGCTCGCGATCTTTACGCGTCTAACAACCCCTTGGATGAAAATGGTGGACCGCCGGGGCCTTGCTCCCCGCACTGCCGGGTGCAAACCGGCTGATTTCCTCGCTAATCTAGCAGCCCATGTAATAAGAAATTGGCACGGCGGGTGGGTAACGCTCCCACATCGACCCGGGTTTGGAGTCCGGCGCATTCCTTGTCTGCCACCGCCGCACACACACTTTGTGTGATTATGTTGCGCCTGGTTTATGATTTCTTGCGCTATTGAAAAAATTGGTGCAGTCAGCCGGGCTCGCACCGGCATCCCCTGAATGGCGTTCAGGCATCCTGCTGTTGGACGATGACTGCAAAAGAGGGGCCGACGGACTTTCGTCCCGGCGCCCCTGCCCGCATGCTTTCCACTGCGCGTGCATCCGGGCGGAAACGCGCTATATTCCCCAGCCGCCGCGGACAGCTATATGTCCATGGCTGGAACTGTCCGCGGGGCGGGAAATACGACAGCCCCGAATTGCTTCGGGGCAAAAAAGAACAAACACCGCTGCCACGCTTTACGCGTCGCACCCGCTGGTATTTCACGGCGGATATTTCGGTGTTTCAGGCACACCTCCCGGGAAGCCTTTGGAATGTAAATAAAAATTGTTGTGGGCATTTGGAGTTAGTCGCTTCCGAACAAGAGGCGAGTTGCGGCGGATCTGCCTGCTATTGACAGAACCCACCTGTGGCCTTAACCATATCACTGGTTACTGCGCGACCTGACTCCAAAACTCTCGTTGTAAAGTGACCAAATCCGCCTCGGCGTGGCTGCAACCGCGCCGGGGCCTTCTTTTTGCCACGTAAATCAGTTACTGGTTATCTCTCTGTTTCTTAATCCTTTCGTTTCGCTTTCGTCTTAAATCCGGGCAACAAAAAACCCTGCTTGCTTCTGGCAGGCAGGGTTTGGAAAATCTATATATTAGTATTCCTAAACCAACTGCCGGCCTCCCTGGGTATTCGCGCTATCTTTGCTGGGTGAGAGCACCGTGGGTATAAACCCGGGCAAGCCTGCCGTGCCGGAGCGCACAATACCCATCCAACGATACCCTTGGAGCTTTTCGCTCCTCCGGGCCTCGCTGCAATGTATTGGATATGTATTCTGCGTTCTCATTGGTTTTATTGAATGCGGGTGAAGTTACAAGAGTAAGACGGTGTAAGTCAACATTTATTTGACAAAAGTTCATTTATTTTTGCGCGCACCCCTTTCTTATATATCCGAATGACTTGATACGTTATACAATGTAACACGCGTGCGCTTGCGCGTCCTCCGCATATTTGCGCATTGAATCCATGCGCCCCGCCCGCCATACTCCGCCGCGCATGAACGTTCACCATTTGGAATTGTTCTATTACGTCGCAAAGCACGGCGGTATCAGCGAAGCCGTGCGCAAGATGCCCTACGGGATCCAGCAGCCCGCCATCAGCGCCCAGATCCTGCAGCTCGAGGAATCGCTCAACCTCATCCTCTTCCAGCGCCGCCCCTTCCAGCTCACCCCAGCCGGACGCGAGCTTTACGAATTCGTCGAGCCCTTCTTCGGCCGCCTCGATGAAACCGCCCGCCGCCTCCTCGGCGAAACCAACCGC
>DASZPK010000598.1:0-2504 GCA_035550335.1 Chthoniobacteraceae bacterium
ATTGCCCCGTGTTGAGCGGCACCGGGTGGCCGTAGATCCCCTCGAGTTTTGGCGCGTGGATTTTCGAACTCACGCCGTGGCAGCCGCTACATCCCGCTGTGACGAAAAGGCGCGCTCCCTCGGCGGCCATCGTCTCGCCCTGGCCGGTGGTCGCGAGCCAGTTATCGTAATCGGCGGGCTCCATCACATCGACCCAGCCGACCATCGAGGCGTGGCTGGTGCCGCAGTATTGCGCGCAGAAAATCCGGTAGCGGCCCACCTTCGTCGGCGTGAACCACTCGGTCGTGTAGCGGCCCGGCACGACATCCTGCTTCGCGCGGAAATCGGGTACGAAAAAATCGTGGATTACGTCCTGCGAGGTCATCGTAAGCACCACGGCGCGGCCCACAGGCACATGGAGCTCGTTGATCTCGCGATTTCCCTCGGCGTGCTGGAGTTTCCACATCCACTGCTTGCCGACGACGAAGACATGCAGCGCGTTCGCGGGGGGTGTTTCTACACGGTAAAACACCTCCGCCGCCCATGCGAAAATCCCGAGGCCGATGATGAGCGGGATGATCGTCCAGGTGATTTCGAATTTGAACGTCGACATTTTCGCCAGCGTCCGGTCGGCCGGGCTGCCCTTGCGATATTTCACCGCGAAATAGGCGATCGGCACGAATACCAGCACCAGAATGAACGCGCTCAGCGCGGTCAGCGCCCAGAAAATCCAATCGATCTCCGAGCCGTTCGCGGAGGCATTTTCTGGAAAGAGGCGGAATGGCATGGCGTGAAATCAGGTTTTGCGCGGCCGGCGCGCGGCGCGGAGGATGAAAGCGGCAATGGCGAGCACCGTGGCGATGCCGAGCACCCGGGTGATGTTGACGATCAGCCCGCCGTATTTCCCGGTGATCGGGCTGTAGTGGAAGCAGAGCAGGAACAACTGGCGGATGCCGGGCTCCACGTGGTTCGACGCAGCGGCGGTAAGCGAGGCGTCGAGTTCCTTGCCGGAAAAATTCACGCCGAAGAAATAGCGCGTGATTTTTCCGTCCGGCGTGAGCACCACGAAGCCGCTCGGGTGCGCGAATTGCCCGATCTGCGGATCGTAGGCGTAATGGAAGCCGATCTCGTCGCAGAGCTGGCGGATCGCCGGCTCGTCGCCCGTGAGGAAATGCCAGCCGGCGTCCGCGCCCGGGCGTCCGTACTGGCGGAGGTAATTCGCCTTTTTCGCGGCGGCGAGTTGCGGGGTCTCGGCGGGATCGATGCTGAAATTCACCACGACGAAATCCTTCCCGATGCTTTTCGGCAAATCCTGCATCGCCTCGACCGCGCCGTTGAGCACGAGCGTGCAGAGCATCGGGCAGCGATAATAGCCGGGAATGAGGATCACCGGCTTGTCGCCGAGGTAATCGGAAAGTTTCACCAGCCTGCCGGCCTCGTCGCGGAATTGCAGCGCGCCGGAGACTTGCGCGCCGGGCTTCTGCTCAAAAACAACCTGCCGCAGGGTGGCGTCGGGGATTTCAGCGACGGCGAATCGCGTGGCGAAGAACAGGCACGAGAGGATGGTGGCAATGGATTTCATCGGGGTGAAGGGGGCGCTCCCATGGGAGTCGCGGTGGGATTGATCCACGGGGTCGCGGTCGGCGCCGGGGATGGAAACAAGCGTGGGACGGCCTGCTGCATTTCCAACTCGGTGCGGTACGGCGCGGGGGCGCCGGGATGGCCGTTCACGGGCAGACCTCGCTGCGCCAGCAGGTCCATGGCGCGCTCGACGGGAATGCGGACGACGCCCGCCTTTTTGTCGACCCAGCCGTAGCCGTTCAATTCCTGCTCTTCGCTCGCGCGAAAGGCCGCGAGGTCCTTCCCGGGCGCGACTTGCTGGCGCGGGCCGGGATATTGTTCGCGCGCACCGCCGACAGATGGCGTCGTCGTGTTTTCGCCGGTGAAAACGCCGGCGCTTTCGGCGCGCTGGCGCATCGAGTTAAACATATGTGTTACAATTAAAGCGATGACCAGGCAGGAGACCGCGATCCCGAGGCCGGCGATCCAGACGCCGCGCGTGTGGATGTCCGTGGATTCGTGCCCCGGCTTGGATGGTGGATCATTTTTCATGGGAAGGAGTTTGGCGCGGGTCGTTGCGGACGAGGAGCGGTTTGCTTTTCAGCCGCGCGGCGAACGCGGCGAGCCAGAGGCCGCCGATGCCCGCCGGCGCGGCGATGTCGAGCCAGTGGAAACGGATGCCGGTGGTATAAAACGACGGGGCGACAAGCCAGTAGGTGTCGACGAAGTGCGCGAAAAACACGACCGCCGCGATCGCCGTGAGCAGCGGCGCGTTTTTTTTCAAAGCGCGCGAGAGGAGCAGGAAAAACGGCAACAGGAAATGGAAGAGGAACAGGAACCAGACGACGATTTTCCAATCGCCAGCGATGCGGTGGAGGTACCACACGATCTCATGGGGCTGGTTGCCGGAGTAGATGATGAGAAATTCGCCGAAGGCCATGTAGGTCCAGAGCATCACGAACGCG
>DASZPK010000599.1:0-3259 GCA_035550335.1 Chthoniobacteraceae bacterium
TGTATTCCAGAAGCGTATCATTGACGGTTGTGACAAAAATATTCGAGCCCGATACCGCGATGCCCAACGGGTCAATCCCCGCGGATAATTTGACCAGCGTCCCCGACCCCACCGGCGACCCATCCGTGGTGTATTCGGTGATCGTATGGTTTCCGAAATTCGTGACAAAAATATCCGAGCCAGACACCGCGATGTCCTGCGGGCCGGACAACCCCGTGCCGTTGATCAGCGTGCCCGACCCGACGGGGGACCCATCCGTGGTGTACTCCGTAACCGTTTGGTTGCCGACATTCGTAACAAAAATATCCGAACCCGACACCGCGATGCCGACAGGGCTGTTCAGGCCCAAACCGTTGATCAGCGTGCCCGATCCCACCAGCGCTCCCGCCGTCGTGTATTCCGTGACCGTTTCGGTGCCGACATTCGTAACAAAAATATCCGAACCCGACACCGCCATGTAGATCGGCTGCGACAACCCCGAGCCATTGACCAGCGTGCCCGAACCCAACGGCGCGCCCGAGGTCGTGTAATCCAGAATCGTGTTACTTCCGTAACTCGAGACGTACACCTGCGCTTGCGCGGTTTCCGGCATGGCCGTGAGCAACATGCCGCCGACGATAGCCAGGAGCGTGAAACACACTGGCCCGAACTGCTTCCCAATCGATTTTATTCCGGGGGGGTTGTTCATAACAATTGATTCGCTTCAAGCTCTCAACGCGCGGCCGGATGCTCCCCAGCCCTCACGTTCCACTTCGAATAATTGAAATTCCATCGCCTCATAATGGCTCCCGTTTCCAGGCGATCAAGTGGCAGGCTGCCAGAACGCGTGGGTCCACGGAAATTTTTGAGCGCCCGCGCAAAAAGGGGTTGTAGGCAAGGATGGAGGCAAAAACCGATCCTGTGACCAGCTTTTTTCAAGCTGACCCAGCCCGCGGGCGGTGGTTTTCTGCACGATTTTTTCCATACAAATATCGAAGCTGGGCAGGAGTTCCGCAGTTCGCGGCACGCACGCTCAGCCACCTTTCAATTTCCGCAAAATCGCAGGCGCATTGTGTGCACTTATCCGGAACTGGCAAGGAAAAAATCGGGTCTGGGGTGTCGCGGGTCAGGGAGGCGGAGCAACCGGTTTCGAGAGCGCTTTTGCCACCGTTTCCTGCACGATTTTCCCATTGCAAATATTCAACCCCGCGCGCAGGTCGGGCAGCGTCTGGCACGCCGCCTCCCAGCCGAGGTTCGCGAGTTTCAGCGCATAAGGCGTGGTCACATTCGTCAACGCCTGCGTGGCCGTCCGCGCGTAAGCGCTCGGCATGTTCGTGACGCAATAATGCGTGACCCCTTCCTCGACAAACACCGGCTGCGAATGCGACGTCGGGCGCGACGTCTCCGCGCACCCGCCCTGGTCGATCGCGATGTCCACAAACACCGAGCCCGGTTTCATCTGCCGCAACATTTCGCGCCGGATCAATTTCGGCGCGCGCGCCCCCGGCAGCAACACCGCGCCGATGAGCAAATCGACCTGCGGCATTTCCTCGATGAGATTTTGCTCGTTCGAATAAAGCGTGTGCGCTCCCGAGTGCAGCGCGATGTCGAGAAACCGCATCTTCTCAAGATCCACCTCGAGGATCGTCACCTCCGCGCCAAGCCCCATCGCCATCCGCCCCGCATTGATCCCCGAAGTCCCGCCGCCGAGCACCAGCACCCGCCCCGGCAGCACGCCCGGCACCCCGCCGAGCAGCGTCCCCTTCCCGCCCTGCGTCCGCGCGAGAAAATACGACCCCACGATGATCGACATCCGCCCCGCGATCTCGCTCATCGGCTCCAGCAGCGGCAACCGCGGCCCCACCTGCACCGTCTCGTACGCGAAAGCCACCACGCCCCGCTCCATAAGCGCATCCGCCAGCGCCGGCGCCGCCGCGAGATGCAGGTAGGTGAAAAGAATCTGCCCCTCGCGCAACAGCCCGTACTCCGCCGGCTGCGGCTCCTTCACCTTCAAAATCATCTCCGCTTCCGCGAAAATCTCCGCCGCGCTTTTGCGAATCACAGCACCGCCTTGTTCGTAAGCCGCATCGGAGAACCCGCTCCCATCGCCCGCGCCCGTCTCCACCACCACCGCGTGCCCCTGGCTCACAAACATCCGCACCCCGCCCGGCGTGCAAGCCACGCGGCTCTCCTTCTCTTTAATCTCCTTCGGGATGCCGATTTTCATCGAATCAAGACGGCGAATTCGCCGCATTTAAACATGCAGGATTTTTCCCAAAATGTCGATTTTCCCGGCGCAAAATCGAAAATTCATTTCGCCGGCGCGGGAAGTTGAAACGGCGCGGAATAAATCGTCCCCGCGTCCGCGAAATTCGCGCCCATCGCGTCAAATTTCACACTCAAAATGTACGCCTTGTAAACGGGCTTCATCGCCTCGGATGGAATGGCCATGCGGATCGTTTCCGATTTCCCCGGCTGAATGGTCACGATGGAGCCGCCGCCGGAAAAATCCCCGTTTGGGGGCGGATAGACGGCCTTTTGTTGCTTCGACCCATCGACCCCGAAAAGCGCGGCATTTGGAGTCCAACCACCCCAAATCGTCCAAAAAGTAACCGGCTTCACCCCATTATTCGTCACGGTGACATCAAGCACCTCCTTCAATGCCAAATCCGCATACGGTATCCCCGGTTTCACCGCGATACTCACCAAACTCGGCGCCGTATCCGGCCCCGCCCCAGCAAACGAAACACCAACTCCCCAGAGCGCCGCGGTCACGATGGCGTTTTTCATATTCATTTCGCTGCGGGAATTTGAAACGGCGCGGAGTAAACCGTCGCCCCGCCGCCTGCATCCATGCTCAACACGTAAGCCTTGAAATCCGCGCTCAGTAATCCGTCGGGAACACGCAGGCGCATCGTTTGTGACGCTCCGGGTTCGACAACCACCATCCCGCCGCTCCCATTCAAAATCGTTTTTGCATTAGGATAGATCGCCCATTTCCTCCCTGCGTTATCGATCGCGTAGAGAGTGGCGCCGGGCACCCACCCGTAGCCATGCGCCTGCGAGAAAAGAACTCTCTTCCCGCTGTCATTCGTCACGGTCACCTCGATTGTCCCCGCAAACGATGCCGTCCCCGCCTGCGCCGTGATCCGGATCGGGACATCATCCCCCCGCGCCCCCGCAAACGAAACGCACACCCCGCAAAGCGCCGCAATCGCGATGGCGGTTTTCACATTCATTTCCACGTGAAGGCCGCGGAATAAACCGTCATCGCCGCGCC
>DASZPK010000600.1:0-5129 GCA_035550335.1 Chthoniobacteraceae bacterium
GTGCACATCGGCACGATGGTCGAGATGCAGCCCCCCTTTGCGAAGGAAGGGCACATGAAAAAGGAGAGGAAGCCGTTGCGCTCGAAATCGCCGCTGCCGCCGATGCCGTTCATGATTTGCGTGCCGCCGACGTGCGTGGAATTCACATGCCCGTAGATGTCCACCTCGATCGCGGTGTTCATCGCGATGATGCCGAGCCGCCGGGCAAGGCCGGGATTGTTGGAGATTTCCATCGGGCGCAGCACGATGCGGTTCGCGAAAAGATCCATGTTTGCATACATGCGCTGCAATTGCGGCGGGGTGACCGTGAGCGCGGTGGAACTCGCCCCCACCAGCCGGCCCGATTCCATTAAATCGACGCACGCGTCCTGGAATACCTCGGTGAACATGGTGAACGGCGGGATGTCGGGGTTTTTGCCGAGGCATTCCAGTACGGCGTTGGCGACATCGCCCACGCCGCTCTGGAGCGGGAGAAATTCCTTTGGCAACCGTCCCGCGGCCATTTCTTCCAGCAGGAAATTCACCACATTGCCGGCTATTTTTTTGCTGATCTCACCGGCGGGGGCGAAAGGGGTGATTTCATCAGGCTCGTTGGTATGCACGATGCCGGCGATTTTCTTTGGATCGACCAAGGCGTAAGGCACGCCGATCCTTGTCATTGGCCCCATGATGGCGATCGGGGTGCGATGGGGGGCGGGGGGGACGATCACGATGTCCGCCATCTCGCGCAGGCGCGGGGAATGATAGTGGTTCAACTCGATGATGACTTTCTCCGCGTATTGAAGGTAGGTGGGGTTGTTGCCGATGGATGTCGTGAGATACACGCGGCCATCGGGAGTGATTCCCGTGGCCTCGATGACCGCGAAATCCATTTTCCCGTAAACACCTTGCAGCACCTGCTGTGAAACATGCGAAAGGTGCATGTCGACAAAGTCGGACCCGCCCTTGTTTGCGAGATCGCGCACGCCCTTCGAGGATTGATACGGGGCGCGCCAGCTGATGGCATCGGCGTCGGCGAGCGCCTGGTCGAGGCTTTTGCCGGTGGAGGCGCCGGTGAGGACGCGGATCTGCCAGGGCTGACCTGCGGCATGCAACGCTTTCGCGCGGGCAGCCAGCGCGCGCGGAACCGCTTTCGCCGCGCCCGCGGGGGTGAATCCGCTGAACCCCACCAGTGCGTCGTGCGGGATCAATGCGGCGGCCTCTTCAGCCGACAGAACAGGAAACGGGATTTTATCGCTCATAAAATAAAGTCGACCCCGGGCGGGATCGTTTTACAGGAAACCTTGTCATGTTTAAATGATTAACAAACGGCCGGAATGTCGCTTCACACACCTTGCCCAAAGCTTGTCCTCTTTTGTGCGGGCCTAAAAAAGGATGTTTTTCCCAACGATGGGGACTCCCGGGAGGGAGCAAAATAAACACAGCAAAAAGCAAGCGGGTGGAAGCCGGCTGCGCTGGACGGTGTCATGAATAGGGCATGCCGAAGCAATATGTCACGCTGGATGCAAACGAAGCCGTGGCCGATGTGGCTTATCGTCTCAGCGAGACGATTGCGATCTATCCGATCACCCCTTCGTCGCCCATGGCGGAATCGTGCGATGAATGGTCTGCGAAGAACCGAAAAAATCTTTGGAATACCAAGCCGGAGCTCGTGGAAATGCAATCCGAGGCCGGGGTGGCTGGCGCGATCCACGGGATGCTGCAGGTCGGCTCGCTGACCACGACCTTCACCGCATCGCAAGGGCTCCTGTTGATGGTCCCGAATCTTTACAAAATCGCAGGCGAGCTGCTGCCCTTCTGCATGCATGTAACGGCGCGGACGATCGCCACGCATGCCCTCTCGATCTTCGGCGACCACTCGGACGTGATGGCATGCCGCCAGACCGGTGTGGCAATGCTGGCATCGAACTCGCCGCAGGAAGCGCAGGACATGGCGTGCATCGCGCATTGCGCCACGCTCGAAACGGAACTGCCATTTCTCCATTTTTTCGACGGCTTCCGCACTTCACACGAAATCGCAAAGATCATTCCCATCCCCGACGCCACGCTTCGCGAGATGGTGAAGGAGCAGTATCTCCGCGCATTCCGCGCGCGGGCAATGACGCCGGATGCCCCGGCCATCCGCGGCACGGCGCAAAACCCCGACGTGTTTTTCCAGGCGCGCGAGGCGTGCAGCCCGTATTATTCGCGCGCGCCGCATATCGTGGAGGAAATCATGGAGCGCTTCGGCGAACTGACCGGGCGCGCGTACCGGTTGTTCGATTACTCCGGCCACCCGGAAGCCGATCGCGTGGTTATTGCCATCGGTTCAGGCGCGGAAACGGCGGAGGAAACCGCGAATCACCTCAACGCCAATGGCGAACGCACCGGGGTGCTGAAAGTGCGCCTGTTCCGTCCATTCTCGCTGCGCCATTTCATCAATGCCCTGCCGAAAACCGTGCGCAGCATCGCGGTGCTCGACCGGACAAAGGAGCCGGGAGCAGTGGGCGAACCTCTCTACCGGGACGTGGTCACGGCCCTGGCGGAGGCGCGTTGCGGGCGGATCTCGAATTTCGAATGTGAACCGGTCGTGATCGGCGGACGCTACGGGCTTTCCTCGAAGGAATTTGATCCCGCGATGGCGAAGGCCGTTTTCGACGAGTTGAAAAAGGAACATCCCCGCAATCACTTCACCGTCGGCATTTACGACGACATCAGCGGCTCGTCGCTCCCGGTCGAGCCCGGCTTCGACATCGAGCAGGACGACACGGTGCGCGCCCTCTTTTTTGGGTTCGGCTCGGATGGCACCGTGGGCGCGAACAAGAACACCATCAAGATCATCGGTGCGGAAACGGACCTTTTTGCGCAGGGCTATTTCGTTTACGACTCGAAAAAATCCGGCGCGATGACGATCTCCCATTTGCGCTTCGGGCCGCGCCCGATCGCGGCGCACTATCTCATCAAGCGCGCGAATTTCGTGGCGTGCCATCAATCCTATTTTCTCGACCGGCACCCGGTGCTCGACTGCGCGGCGGACGGGGCGGTCTTTCTTTTGAACACCGTCCACGGCCCGGACCAGGTGTGGACGCATCTGCCGGTCGAGGTGCAAAGCAGGATCATTGAAAAGAAGCTGCGCTTTTTCGTGATCGACGCGACGAAAGTGGCCCACGAATCCGGAATGCGGGGGCGCATCAATACCGTGATGCAGACCTGTTTCTTTGCGATCTCGGGCGTGCTGCCGAGGGACGAGGCAATCGCGCACATCAAAAAGGCGATCAAGAAGACCTACGGGCGCAAGGGCGACAACATCGTGCAACAGAATTTCGCGGCAGTGGATCAAACACTCGCTGCGTTGCATGAAGTCGAGGTTCCAGGCGAAGTCACCGGCGGCATTCACTTCGTCGCCGAATTGCCAGCCGAGGCGCCGGAACTCGTCAAGCGCGTGACCAGCGCCATGCTTGCGGGCAAGGGCGACCAGTTGCCGGTGAGCGCCTTCACTCCCGGCGGCACATGGCCGGTCGGCACGACGCGCTGGGAGAAGCGCAACATCGCCGAGCAGATACCCGTGTGGGAGACCGACCTTTGCATCCAGTGCAACAAATGCGCGTTTGTCTGCCCGCACGCCTGCATCCGCCCGAAATTCTACGAGCCGGCGCATCTTGCCTTCGCGCCGCCGACTTTCAAATCAACGGATTTCCGCTCGCAGGAATACAAGGGGCATCTTTATACGCTCCAAGTCGCGCCGGAGGATTGCACCGGCTGCACGCTCTGCGTGGCCGTCTGCCCGGCGAAGGACAAGGCAGACCCGGAGCGCAAGGCGATCAATATGCGGCCGCAGGCCCCGTTGCGCGAGAGCGAGCACGCCAATTACGATTTCTTCCTCGGCATTCCGTCGCCGGACCGCACGAAGCTGAAGCTGGAATTGAAAGCCACGCAATTCATGGAGCCGCTCTTCGAGTTTTCCGGCGCATGCGCCGGTTGCGGCGAGACCCAATATATCAAACTGCTCACGCAAATGTTTGGCGACCGCGCGGTCATCGCGAACGCCACCGGCTGCTCGTCGATCTACGGCGGCAACCTGCCCACGACCCCTTACACCACGAACGCCGACGGGCGCGGTCCCGCGTGGTCGAACTCGCTGTTCGAGAACAATGCCGAATACGGCCTGGGGATGCGGTTCGCCCTCGACAAGCAGGCCGCCATCGCGCGGGAATTGTTGCAACTGGTCGCGCCGCAGATCGGGGACGGGTTCGCCGCGGAGATCCTCAACGCGCCGCAGCATGGCGACGCGGCGCTTGCCGCGCAGCGCGAGCGCGTCCGCATCCTGCGGGAAAAACTGAAGGGCATTCATTCCACCGAAACCCGGCGGCTGGACGAAATCGCCGACGCGCTGGTGCGCAAAACTGTCTGGATCATCGGCGGGGACGGCTGGGCCTACGACATCGGCTTCGGCGGGCTCGACCATGTATTTTCCCTCGGTTACGACGTCAATATCCTCGTGCTCGACACCGGCGTCTATTCCAATACCGGCGGCCAGCTCTCAAAGGCGACCCCGCTTGGCGCCTCGGCAAAATTTGCGATCACCGGCAAGCCGACCGGGAAGAAGGACCTCGGTCTGATCGCGATGAGTTATGGCAATGTCTATGTCTCGCAATGCGCCTTCGGCGCGAAGGACAGCCATACGGTGAAAGTCTTCGAGGAAGCGGAGAGTTATCCCGGCACATCGCTGGTCATTGCTTACAGCCATTGCATTGCCCACGGCTACGCGCTGGAGCACGGCCTGAACCAGCAGAAACTCGCCATGGAAACCGGCCAGTGGCTGCTCTACCGCTTCGACCCGCGCAACGCGGCAAACGGCAAGCCCAGCCTGCGCCTCGACAGTCCCCAGCCAAAAATCCCGCTTTCCAACTACCTCGAAAATGAACTCCGTTTCCGCGTGGCGGAAAAAACCAATCCGGAACACTTCAAGGAAATGCAGGCGGCCGCGCAGGAGGAAGTCGCGCGACGCCTCGCCTTCTATCAGCAGCTTGCGGGCGCCACCCCGGGAAAAACGGATGCTTGATCCCTTTGCGGAAAGTCCCCGTTAGCCAGGGCCAAAATCAGGAGGCCGGTCCCTGGGTTTCCAGCCACCGCACTGCATAGCGGACGAG
>DASZPK010000601.1:0-3154 GCA_035550335.1 Chthoniobacteraceae bacterium
CGCCACGCGCAAGCCGATCCAGTGGAACCGCGTGAACGATCTGCCGGACTTCGTTTATTTCGACCACAGCATCCACGTCAACAAGGGGATCGGCTGCGCCACCTGCCACGGCCCCGTGGACCAGATGCCGCTCACGTGGAAGCAGAATACGCTCTACATGAAATGGTGCCTCGATTGCCACAAGGCCCCGGAAAATGAGATCCGCCCGAAGAGCGAGGTCTTCAACATGAAATGGGAAAAACCCGCCGATCAGCAGCAGGCCGGTCGCGCACTCGAGGTACAAAACCATGTGCAATCCGAGCGCCTGACAAACTGCAGCGTCTGCCACCGATGAACAAAAGCGCTCCCATTCACAGCCATGGTTACTGGCGTTCCCTCGCCGAAGCGGCGAAGGACGGGGCGTATATCGGGCAGGCGCACCGCGAGTTTCCCGTTGCCGCGTCGGAGTGGACAAGCGACCTGAGCCGCCGGCATTTTCTGAAAATCATGGGGGCATCGGTCGCTCTCGCCGGTTTCGCGGGGTGCACGAAGCAGCCGGTCGAAAAAATCGTCCCCTATGTCTCGCAGCCGCCCGAACTGACGCCGGGCAAGCCGCTCTTTTTCGCGACGGGGACGACGCTGAATGGTTTTGCCTCGGGAATCATCGTCACCAGCCACGAGGGGCGGCCCACGAAAATCGAGGGCAACCCCGACCATCCGGCCTCCGGCGGCGCGACCAGCATCTTCGCGCAGGCCTCGGTGCTCGATCTCTATGATCCCGACCGGGCGCAAACATTGTTATACGCCGGCGAGCCGGCAAACTGGGGCAGTTTTCTTTCGGCAATGGAAAGCGCAATGGTGGCGCAGGCGGCGAAGCAGGGCGCGGGCCTGCGCATTCTGACCGGCACGGTCACTTCACCGTCGCTCTTCGCGCAGATGCATTCGCTGCTCTCGGTTTATCCCGGGGCGAAATGGCACCAGTGGGAACCGCTGACCCGTGACAACGTGCGAGACGGCGCGAGCGCCGCTTTCGGGCAGATCGTGGAGGCGCAATACCATTTTGACAAGGCGGACGTGGTGGTGGCGCTGGATTCCGATTTCCTTTCCACGCACCCGGCTGCGTTGCGCCACGCGCGCGATTTTGCGGCGCGCCGCCGCGTGGGGAACACCGCGCCCGATTCGCTCAATCGCCTTTACGTCGCGGAGCCGACCCCGTCGCTCACCGGCGCGATGGCCGACCACCGGCTGTCTGCCGCCGCGGCTGATATCGCGCTTCTCGCCCGAGAACTCGCCGCGAAGCTTGGCGTCGGCGCGAGCGCCAATGGGAGCAACGAATGGGTCAATGCCGCGGCTGATGATTTGAAAAAGAGCCGCGGACGCGGGCTGGTCGTCGCAGGCGAGCAGCAGCCACCCGAGGTCCACGCGCTGGCGCACGCCATTAACCACCAGCTCGGCAACGACGGTACAACGGTTGTTTATACGACACCCGCGGAACCCGTCCCCACCGCCCAACTCGAATCGCTGAAACAACTTGTTTCGGATTTGAAATCGGGCGCGGTCGACCTTCTCGTGATGCTCGGGTGCAACCCGGTCTTCGATGCGCCGGCGGACATCGACATCGCGGGTGCGCTCCCGCATGCAAAATTGTGCGTGCGGCTCGGCCTCGATGAAAACGAAACCTCACGCTACTGCCACTGGCATATCCCCGCTGCGCACGAATTGGAAAGCTGGGGCGACGCGCGTTCCTTCGACGGCGCGGCCTCCATCATCCAGCCGCTCATCGAGCCGCTTTACGGCGGGAAGTCCGCGCTCGAAGTCATCGAAGCGCTGCTGCATCAGCCGGGGCGGACGGGTTACGATATCGTGCGCGATTACTGGCATTTACAAGCGCCGGCGGACTTCGAAAAGCAATGGCGCACGGCGCTTTCCAAGGGGCTCGTGCCCGCACCCCAGCCCGCGGCAGTTTCGCCGGTTGCAAAACCGCCCGCGGCGCCCGCGTCATTGGCAAAAGCAGGCGGGCTCGAAATCGTATTCCGTCCCGACCCCACCATTTGGGACGGGCGCTTTGCGAACAACGCGTGGCTGCAGGAACTCGCGAAGCCTTTCACCAAGCTGACGTGGGACAACGCCGCGCTGGTAAGTCCCGCCCTCGCCGCGCGCGAGCATTTGGAGAATGGCGACATGATTCAACTGCGTTTCAAGGGACGCACATTACAGGCGGCGGCGTGGATTCTGCCCGGACAGGCCGAAAACAGTGTCACACTCCACCTCGGATACGGACGCACGCGCGTGGGGAGCGTCGGCTCGGGGGCAGGCTTCAACGCGTATGCGCTGCGCACCTCGGACGCCCTCTGGTTCGGCAACGGCCTCGAGATCGCGAAGATGGGCGGCACGTACCCGCTTTCGAGCACGCAGCGCCATTTCAACATCGAGGGGCGCGACATCGTGCGCGAGGGGACGCTCGCGGATTTCAAGGCGGACCCGCATTTCATCGACGCGCACGAGGAGCCGCTCCCGGGTGCCAACGACACGCTCTACAAACCCGGGGAGTTTCCCTACACGGGTTACAAGTGGGGCCTCTCCATCGACCTCAACACCTGCATCGGCTGCGGCGCGTGCACCATCGCCTGCCAGGCGGAAAACAACATCCCGGTCGTCGGCAAATACCAGGTCGGCAAGGGGCGCGAGATGCAGTGGATTCGCGTGGACGATTATTTTCGAGGGCCCGCGGAGAGCCCGCAGGTCACGCACCAGCCGGTGCCGTGCATGCAGTGCGAAAATGCGCCGTGCGAGCTCGTCTGCCCGGTGGGCGCGACGGTGCACGACAACGAAGGTCTGAACGTGCAGGTCTACAACCGCTGCGTCGGCACGCGGTATTGCTCGAACAACTGCCCGTACAAAGTGCGGCGGTTCAATTTCCTCGAATTCAACGCCGGGATGACCGCCGTCCAGAAAATGGTGAAAAATCCCGATGTTACCGTCCGCTCCCGCGGCGTGATGGAAAAATGCACCTACTGCGTGCAGCGCATCAACGAGGCGCGCATCGCCGCCGAACTGGCAGACCGGAAAATTCGCGACGGCGAAGTGGTCACCGCGTGCCAGGCGGCCTGCCCGGCGCAGGCGATCGTCTTCGGCGACCTGAATGATCCCGCCAGCCGCGTCTCGAAGCTCAAGG
>DASZPK010000602.1:0-4060 GCA_035550335.1 Chthoniobacteraceae bacterium
CCGCAAACAGCACGCGAGCCGCGTGCGCTCCCCGGAAGTTGCTGCGGCGCGCTCATTGGTTTGCGCCTACTGGATATTCAACTGCTTCGTGATTCCGAAGCGGTCGATGCGCTTGCGCAGCGTGGCGCGGGTGAGGCCGAGGAGTTTCGCGGCTTTGACCTGGTTGCCTTTCGTCGCCTTCATCGCGTAGAGCGTAAATTCACGCTCGAGCCACGGGAGCAGTTCGATGTTCGGGTCGGATTGCGCGGATTTCAGCAGTACTTCGATCGCGGCCTCGGTGGTAAGCGGGGCGGCGGCGGGGCTCGCGCTGCCCGCGGCTTGCGCGGCCTCGGCAGCCGGAGTGCTGGCGGAGCCGAGCGGGATGTCTTTCGGAAGAAGGAGGTCGGAGGTGGCGAGGACAGAGGCGCGCTGGAGAGTGTTTTCCAGTTCGCGCACATTGCCGGGCCACGGATAACTTTCCAGCACGCGCACGGCGTCCTCGGAAAGGCGGAGGCGCGGGAGGCGTTTTTGAACGGCGACTTTTTGCAGGAAATACTCGGCGAGGAGGCGGACGTCCTCCACGCGCTGGCGTAAAGGCGGGAGCTGGATGCGCACGACGTTGAGCCGGTAAAAAAGGTCTTCGCGGAATTTCTTGTCCGTCACGGCCTGCTCGAGGTTGTGGTTCGTGGCGGCGATGATGCGGACGTCGGTGCGGAGCGTCTCGTTGCCGCCGACGCGGGAGAACTCCCCCTCCTGCAGCACGCGCAGGATTTTGCTCTGCACGGCGAATGGCATGTCGCCGATCTCGTCGAGGAAAAGCGTGCCGCCGTTGCTCTGCTCGAAGCGGCCCACGCGTTGGGCGATGGCGCCGGTGAAGGACCCTTTCTCGTGGCCGAAGAGTTCGCTTTCAAGAAGCTGGTCGGGAATCGCTGCGCAATTGATGGCCACAAAATCCTTCGCGCTGCGCTCGCTGTAATGGTGGATCGCGCGGGCGACGAGTTCCTTGCCGCTGCCGCTCTCGCCGGTGATCATCACCGGGGCGTCGCTGTGCGAAACGCGCCCGACCATTTTGAAAACCTGCTGCATCGCGGAGGACTGGCCGACGATGCTGTCCTGATATTGCTCGACGGTGAGTTGCGGCTTGAACGTGGTGGCTGCGCGCAGTTCCGCCTGCGCATTCAGCGCCGCATCGACGACCACCTTGAGATTAAACGGCAGCGATTCCTTGCGGATGAAATCGAACGCGCCGAGCTTCATCGACTCGATCACGGTTTGCGTTGTCCCCCAGGCGCTGATGAGGATCACCATCGCGTTCGGGTCGCGCTGGCGCACTTTCACGAGCAGCTCGAGCCCGCTGTAAGGAACGAGGTGGGTCTCGGTGATGAGCAGGTCGGGGCTCTCGCTGATGAAATATTTGTACGCGTCATCAGCCTTCGTGGCGGTGATGACACGTGTGTTGGGCGTCTCAAGCTGGTGCTGCGCCCATTCCAAAAAATCCGTCTCCGGATCCACCAATAAAATTGTCTGGCTCTTCTCCATCTATCTACAAACCGCCGTAGCGGCGCTGACGTTTACTGTATTCATTTATGGCATCTAGCAAGTCTTGTCTGCGGAATTCGGGCCACATTTTCGGCGTTACGTACATCTCCGTGTAGCTGAGCTGCCAGAGCAGGAAATTTGAAATGCGCATCTCGCCCGAGGTGCGGATGAGCAGGTCGGGATCGGGGTAATAACGGGTGTATAAATGTTTGCTGAACATCTCCACGTCGATCATCCCCTTGTCGATGTGGCCGCGCTGGACGGACTCAATCAGGCTCTTGATGCCGTCGATGATCTCCATGCGCCCGCTGTAGCTCAGCGCGAGAATCAACGTCACGCCGGTGTTGCCCGCCGTGGTCTCGATGGAGCGGTGCAACTCGGCCTGGCATGCCGCCGGCAGGTCGGTGATGCGCCCGATCGCCTGGAGCCGCACGTTTTGCTCCATCAATTCCGGCGTCTCCTTTTTCAAAAATCGCTCGAGCAGTTTCATGAGCGCGGCCACTTCGGCCTTCGGGCGCTTCCAGTTCTCGGTGGAAAACGCGTAGAGCGTGAGGAACTCGACCCCCGCCTCGCCGCACGCGCGCAGCACCGCGCGCACGGACTCCGCGCCCTCCTCATGGCCGCGGATGCGGGCGAAGCCTTTCTCGCGCGCCCAACGGCCGTTGCCGTCCATGATGATCGCGATGTGGCGGGGGACTTTTGGGGAGGGGGTCATTGCGGCGTGGTCACACCACGATGGTCTGGTCGCGGCCGGGGCCGACGCTGGCGATCTTGAGTTTCGCGCCGGTGAGTTCGCAGATGGTCTTCAAATAAGAGCGCGCATTTTTCGGCAGGTCGGCGTATTTTTTCGCTTTCTCGGTCGGCGTTTTCCAGCCGGGCAGCTCGATGTAAACGGGTTTGCAGTCCTTGAGGTGCGAGCAATCGGTCGGCGGCACCTCGATTTTTTTGCCGCCGAGTTTGTAATGCGTGCAGACCTTGATGGTGTCGAGCTGGTCGAGGCCGTCGATGTTCGTGATCGCGAGTTCGTCGATGCCATTCACCATCGCGGCGTAGCGGGTGAAGACCGCGTCGAACCAGCCGCAGCGCCGCGCGCGCCCTGTGGTCGCGCCGAACTCGCGCCCCATGCCGTGCAGCATGTCACTGATGACCGCGTCCTCGGTCGGGAAAGGCCCCTCGCCCACGCGGGTGGTGTAGGCCTTCATCACGCCGAGCACCTTGTCGATGCGGTGCGGCGGCACGCCGGAGCCGGTGCAGGCGCCGCCGGCGGTGGTGTTTGACGATGTAACATACGGGTAGGTCCCGTGGTCGATGTCGAGAAATGTCCCTTGCGCCCCCTCGAACAAAATTTCCTTCTTCGCCTTCAGCGCCTTGTCGAGATAGACGACAGTGTTCGTCACGAACGGAACCAGTTTTTTCCCCGCCGCCAGATACGCCGCGTTGATCTCCTTGAAACTGACCGGCTTCGCGCCGAGCAATTTCAGCAGCGCGTTGAATTGTTTCACATTCGCCGCGAGCTTCGCCGAAAAGACCTCCGGCTGCATCAGGTCGATCATGCGCAGGCCGGAGCGCGATGCCTTGTTTTCGTAAGCGGGGCCGATGCCGCGCTTGGTGGTGCCGATTTTGTTTTTGCCCGTCTCACGTTGCTCGTCGAGCGCGCGGTGATACGGCAGCACGAGGTGCGCCGATTCGCTGATGAGTAAATTTTTACCCACCTTCACCCCCTTCGCGCGCAAGCCGTCGATCTCCTTCACCACCGCCACCGGGTCGAGCACCACGCCGTTGCCGATCACGCACGCCTTCGACGGGCGCAAAATGCCCGACGGGATCAGGTGGAGCACATATTTTTTCGCGCCGAGAATCACGGTATGGCCCGCGTTGTTGCCGCCTTGGGAACGGACCACGATGTCCGCCTTCTCCGTGAGAAAATCGATGATCTTGCCTTTGCCTTCGTCGCCCCATTGGGCGCCGACGAGAATTGTATTAGCCATGAATTAAGTTCTGGTGACGCGAAAAACGTCCCGGCGCACACCGTGGTGCAGTCGGGACGTTGGCGAAGTGTAGTGGGCGAGCAGGGGGGCGCAAGGAATTATTTCCTCGCGAGCGGCGCTGCCGCTTATCAGCGGTCGGTGCTCAGGCGATTGGGACGTTCCTTGTAAATGTAGCGCCCCCCGCCGTCGGGATCAATGATCACAGGCTCACCCGGCTTATGCACGACAACTGCGGTAACGCTGCCATCCGGGTCGGGATCAGGTGCAAGGTCGCCCATGCCGCCGTAATACCAAGCGATGCCCGTGGCCACGTCGTCTTCGTAATTTTCAAAAATCTTCGTCGCGGGCACTCCATCTGCACTCTGGTGTGCGAACTTGTGGAAGCTCTGCTCGAATTTGGGAAAGTGCTTTTCCCATTGCGTCGCCGTGTTCTTAACGGAGAGCCCGTCCGTCGTTTTAAAGCGCGCGCCGCTTACTTCGATCTGCACCACCCGAAAATCACGAAAATAGATGCTTACAAAACTGGCCATGATCGGGTAACCATCCTTCCTTGG
>DASZPK010000603.1:0-2386 GCA_035550335.1 Chthoniobacteraceae bacterium
GTTGCCCCCGAGGCTGAACCCGACCAGCGCGATCCGCGCATATTGCGCCGCGACGTAACGAATGATCGTCGCCAGGTCGCGCGTCTCGCCGCTGTGGTAAAAGCGAAGCAGGCGGTTCAACTCAATGCCGCACCCGCGGAAATCCCAAGCCAGCGCGTCCCAGCCCCCGGCGTTGAATGCCCTGGCCATGCCGAGCATGTAGCCATTCCCCGCGCTCCCCTCCAAACCGTGCGAGAGGATCACCAGCGAGCCGGCGGGTTCCGGGCGCAGGCGCGACCAATACAGGTCGAGAAAATCACCATCGTCCAGTTCCAGCCGCTCGCGCTTGAAAACGAATGGCAGCTTCTGCGGGAAAAGCGCCGGGAGAACGGTCTGCACGTGCCTGTTGGAAAGCAATAGCGGAGGACGGAAGGATGAAGTGACGACGGGCATGCGGAAAAATATGGTGGGCCATCATAGTCCATCCCGCACTCATTTGCTTTCGAAATTGCTGCAACCCGCCTGGGCGCGGTATGCTCGAATCATGCTCGTCCCATTGATGTGGCTCGTCGCTTTTGTAGTAATAGGCTTACCGTCCGCGATTTTTCTGTTTTGGAAAGTCCACTTGGCGGTGGACCGCATTTGCGTGGGACACGCCCGCAGGTTTTGCAAAAAGAACGGGTTGGAAGTACAAAGAGAGCGCTGGCAACCAGCATTCAACAAGTCAGGAATCAAAACCGAGTTCACCCTCGTTCAGATGGATTGCCACGACGTCCGGAATCAGCGCAAATTGATCCAATTGGCGGTCTGGCCGTTTGGAGTTCGCGAGGTAATGCGCAACGAAAACTACCCGGACTTCTATGATGAGGAGTGGCCTCCAGGCAAACAAGCGTAGGTGAAATTGCTGACAAAGTCGCTCGACGCGGTATGTTGGGCCCATGCGTAATCTGTTCCTCCCTCTCGCAATCTCTCTCGCCGTTCCCCTCGCCGCTTCGGCCCAATCAACCACGCCAAATCCCTTCGGCATCGGCGCGGACAACCAGACCTCGCAGGCTTGGAATAAATGGCTCCCGCAAATGTCCTCAATCGGCCTCACCGAAGTGCGCGGCCTGCGCTGCGGCTGGGGCGACGTCGAGCCCGAGGAGGGCAAATGGGCGTGGGACCGCCTCGACAACCAGTTGCGCGACGCCGGGGCGCAGCATGTGAATTTCACCGGGCTTTTTGTTTACCTCACGAAGTGGGACACGAAGGACAAACCGGGAGGGCTGCCCATCAATGCCCTGCCGGAGTGGTCGGAGTATGTTACACAGACCGTTAAACACATCGGTGGGCGGGTGAAATATTACGAGGTCTGGAACGAGCCGCCGAATTTCACCAACAACGCCCCGGCCTCCGATTACGCCAAGGTTGTCGCCGCCACCTACAACGCCGCGAAGGCCGCCGACCCCAACTGCCTCGTCGGCCTCGCCGCGCAGTCCAACAATGTCAACTACCTTTACCAGGCAATCCGGGCCGGCGCGAAGGACCATTTCGATTACGTGACGCTGCATCCCTATGAAATCCTCGGGAGCGCAGGCAACGGCTCGGAAGCCGTTTACATGAGCATCGTTCCCACCATGCGAAAAATGCTAGCCGCCGAGGACCCTGCGAAGGTGAACGTGCCAATCTGGTTTACCGAGCTCGGCACCGAGATCAACGACCACATCTCGCCCGACGACCAGGCGCACGCCCTCGTAAAGGCCTACACCATGGGCATCGGACAGGGCGTCTCCTGCATCCAATGGTTCGAATGCATGGATGGCGACAGTGGCAAAATGGGCCTCCTCGACCGCGATGGCAAACCGCGCCCCGCATACACCGCGATGGCGCAACTCGTGAAACAACTCGGCCAGCACCCGGATTATCTCGGCTGGATTTTGTTAAACAACCAGGATTATGGCTTCGTCTTCAAAGGCTCGACCTCCAATGTGCTCGCAACCTGGGCGCCGCCGGGCGTCACCGACAACGTCAACTTAGGCCAGCCCGTTCAAATCATCGATCCGATTTCCGGCGCGGAAACCACGGCGGCAACTTGCGCGCTGACCAATGCACCGGTGCTCATTTCCGGCGCCCCTCAAAACCTGGTGGCGCAAGCGCAGGCAAACAAAAACCGACCGTTCCCATGGGGCGGCGATTACACCAACGCCAAGTCGGTTTCCATCACCATGGGCGCGAGGAATGTTGAAAAAGGCCTGCACACCATGTCCGGCGCGACGCTCGCCGCGGACGTGAGCGCATACGGCGGCTCCGCGCGCTCCGGAGCAATCCCCGGCGGAAATGTCTTCGTCATCGACCCGAATTTCCTTTCGTTCACGACCGTGCCGATTGAAATCACCGTCGTCGTCCGCCGCAATCCCGCGAATGATAA
>DASZPK010000604.1:0-4479 GCA_035550335.1 Chthoniobacteraceae bacterium
CCATCTGCAGCGGCGTGACTTCCACGTCCCCCTGGCCGATGGAAATATTCGCGATGTCGCCCGGGCCGATCTTCCGCCCGTGGGCCTTCATCATGTATTCGTCGGTCGGCACGCGCCCCGCCACCTCGGCACGAAGCGGGATGCCGGTGATTTCGCCGAATCCGAATTTCTTCGCCCATTCGATGATCGGCCCCGCCCCGGTCTTGATGCCCACTTGGTAAAACCATGTATCACACGACTCCTCAAGGGCCTCGTGGAAGTTGAGCTGGCCGGCGTCGTCCTTCTTCCAGTTGTGCATCACGGTATTGCCGACCTGGTAGGCTGCGGGGCCGTCGAATTCATCCTTCAATGTGATCGCCCCGCTCTCAAGCGCCGCGAGCCCGACGATGATCTTGAAGGTCGATCCCGGCGGATACTTGGAGCGATATGCGCGCGCGATCAGCGGGAGCTCGGGGTCGTTGTTCAACTTGTCGAATTGCTCCTGCGATATGCCCGATGAAAAATCGTTCGGGTTGAACTCCGGCCACGAAGCCATGGCGAGGATGTCGCCGGTATTGGGATCGGCGATCACGATCGCCCCGCGCTTCGCGCTTTTCGAGAGCACCTGCTCGCAGAGTCGCTGGAGGTCCTCGTCGAGCGTGGTCACCACCGTGTTGCCCGCCACCGGGGGGAACGCCACTTTTTGCGACACCTTTTTGCCGGTCGCATCGATGGAGATATTCATCTGCCCGAGCTTGCCCGTGAGTTGGGCATTGAAGGCCTCTTCGAGCCCGTCGCGCCCCACGTAATCGGGCCAGAGGAGGTCGTTGTTTTCGATCGGTTTCGTCAGGGCCTTGCCCGTCCTCCCCATGTAACCGAGGATGTGCGCCGCCAGCGGGCCGTTCTGGTAAAACCGGAGGTAGACCTCCTGCAATACCAAATGCGCCGGCGCGGCTTTTTTGAACGCATCGCGCTCGTCCTTCCACAAATCGGTCGCGATCTCCAGCGGCAGCACGCCGCGACTGTGGTAGTGCTTCAGGATTTCGTCATCCGTGGCGTCCACATGGCGGTTGTGAAGCGCGCCGACAATCCCGCGCGCAATTCCGATCTGCTCGTGCGCGAAATCGAGCACCTGCGCGTCGGTCATTTTCAACGGCGTCGGGAATTCGATCGCCAGGTTGTAGCCGATGCGCGTCTGCGCAAGCGGCTTACCGTTGCGGTCGGTAATCTGCCCCCGCGGCGCCGGGATGCTGAGAATGAATGTGCGCGCCTGCTTTTGCGTGTCCCAGGTCGGCGTCACGCCGGAGTCGTCACCCTTGGTAGGTGAAGCCGCCGGCGGGGGCTGCTGGCCGGGGAGCGTGCTCCCCTGCGAGAAGGAGCGCGACGGCAAAACCGCCGCCATTGCGCCAACCAGGAAAACGGGAATCAATTTGAGGAGCTTCACGCAGGGAGAATTTCGGGAATTCCCATTACGCCGCAAGGGGAATCCTTATGTCCATTACAAAAGATTTTTAGGGGGGCGATTTTCACGATCATCGATACGAGCCGGACGTTGTCAAAAAGCCTGTTTCCGTATAGAGTGGCAGCATGAGCACCGTTTCGGAAATCATCGAAGCCGTCAAACAATTGAGCGAGGAAGAGAAAAGTGAATTCCTTGCAAAGCTTGTTGAAGTCGATTTCGAGACCGCATGGGACCGCCAGATCGAAGCGGACGCGAAGGTGGGCCGCTTGGATTTTCTTTGGGAAGAAGCCAAGCAGGATATAGCCGCAGGCCGCACGAAACCGCTCGATGAAATCCTCGGTAACGAGTAAATTCTGGCACGCGTACGCAACTTTGCAGCCGGAGATGAGAAGCAAGGCGCGAAAAATATACCGGCTATGGCAGCATAATCCCTGGCATCCCTCACTTCATTTCGAATCAAAAGGAGAATATTGGTCCGTACGGATTGATCGCGGTTGGCGTGCGCTTGGCCGCAAAGAAGGAGATACCATTTACTGGTTCTGGATAGGACCTCACGACGAATATGAGCGATTGATCGGAGGACGTTGATCGAAGTCCCAAGATTTCCGTATAGATCATCGCCCCTTCAAAAACTCCGCCACCTGCTCCGCGAGTTTGCGTCCTATGCCCTCGGTCGCGGCAATTTCGTCGACGGTGGCTTTGCGCAGGCGGGCAACGGAGCCGAATTTTTTCAGCAAAAGCTGCTTGCGGTTTTCACTCACGCCGGGACAGTCGTCGAGGATGCTCTCGGCGATGCGGCGTTTCATGAGAAGCTGGTGGTAGCCGTTCGCAAAACGGTGCGCCTCGTCGCGGATGCGCTGGAGCAGACGCAAGGCGCCGCTCTCGTGGGGCAATCGCAGCGGGACGGACGTGCCGGGGCGGTAAATCTCCTCGAATTCCTTCGCGAGGCCGATAATGGGGAGGTCGTGCAGGCCGAGGCGCTGCAGTTCCTTGCACGCGCTGCTTAATTGCCCCTTGCCGCCGTCCACGATCACTAGGTCGGGAATGCGAACGAAAGTGGGCGACTCAATACGGCGGGCGGCATCGAGCGTGGTTTCCTGCGAAAACTCGGGAGAGTAATCCACGGCGTTGTCTTTTTCCTCCGTCCTCCGCCCTCCGTCGTCCGCCCTTACCCGCTCTGCCGTTTCCAGCAGCACGCGCGAATATCTCCGCCTCACCACCTCCGCCATGCTCGCAAAATCATTCTGCCCCTCCACGGTCTTGATGCGATAGCGCCGGTAGTTGGCGCGGTCGGGCACGCCGTTGCGGAAACAGACCATCGAGGCGACAACGTGCGTGGTGGAAATATTGGAGATGTCGAAGCACTCCATCACCACCGGCGGACGCGGAAGTTGGAGTTCCTCGCCCAGGGCGTTCACGTCCGCGACGGGCTCGATGGAACTCGGCAGCGAATGGCGGGTGAAACGGCGGACCGGTTTCATCGTGCTCCTGAGATCCTCGACCATGCCGCGCAGCTCGGCGGCGCGCTCGAAGTCGAGCTTATCCGCGGCGGCGCGCATTTCGGTTTCAAGCTGGGCGACCAGCTCCGGCATTTGCCCTGCGAGGAAGGCGCACGCCTGCGCGATGCGCTCGCGGTATTGCTCCGCGTTGATGTCGCTCAAGCGGGAAGGCACCTGGTAGCTGGAATATTTCAATTCCCGCTCGGTCGGTGCGCCTCGCCCGAAGGTGAGCACGCCGAATTTCTTGCGCATGAATTTGATCGTTTCACGCAAGGCGCCCGCATTCGCATACGGACCGAAGTAGCGCACGCCATCGTCCTTCTTGAAGCGGGAGAGGCGGAAGCGGGGCCATTCCTCGCGTTCGTCCACCTTCACGAGCAGGAAGCGTTTGTCGTCGCGAAAGCTGATATTGTATTTCGGGCGGTATTCCTTGATGAGCCGGCCTTCGAGGAGCAGCGCCTCGGGCTCGCTTTTGACCGTGTGGATTTCAAAATCCCAGATGCTGTCGAGCAGGGCGCGGGTCTTGATGTCGGCGGTCATTTTCCGGGATGGCATGAAATATTGCCCCACCCGTTTGCGGAGGTCGCGCGCCTTGCCGACGTAGATGACCCGCGCCAGGCGGTCGCGCATGAGGTACACCCCCGGCTTGTGGGGGAGCTCATGGACTTTTTTCATCAAATCCGGCTTTTCTTTGCGAATAAACGGGGTCATGGACGCGTCTGGCAAGTGTTGCATCCTGCAACGCAGCGGTTAATATACAACCCTGTATCCATGAAATTCATTGTTTATTTACTGGCGACAGCAATTTCCTCCCCTGCCCTGCTCGCCCAGGATGCCTCACCCACCACCGCTCCCGCAAAGGAGGCCGCTGGCAACGCCACCATGAACCTGTTTGAAATGCTCAAGGATGGCGGCTGGGCAATGATCCCGCTGGCGGGGATGTCGGTGCTCACCGTGATGCTGGTGCTGGTTTACCTCGTCACCCTGCGGCGGAGCGCGATTGCCACGTCGAATTTCATGAACACCGCGGATGTGCTCTTGAAAAAGCGCGATTACCATGGCCTGCTGGCCATCGCCAACCGCCACGGCGAAATGGCAGCGCGCATCGTCCAGCGCACACTCGAATTTGCCACGCGCAACCCAAAGGCCTCCTATAATACGATCCGCGAGATCGCCCAGACGGAGGGCGCGACCCTCGCGGCGTCTCTCCAGCACCGGATCGTATATCTGGCGGACATCGCGATGCTTTCGCCCATGGTGGGCCTGCTCGGCACGGTGCTGGGCATTGTAAAGTCGTTCCACGAACTCTTCGCCTTCAGCGCCGACGCGAAAAAACTCATGTTCGCTGGCGGCATCTCCCAAGCACTGGTTTGCACAGCGGCGGGGCTTATCATCGGCATTATCGCGATGGCTTTTTACTCGCTCTTCCGGGGCAGGGTGCAGAACCTGGTCTCCGACCTCGAAATCGCTTCCACGCACATCCTTGGGCTGCTTGCACTCGATTATAACAAGATGCAGGATACGTCGTCGAAGGCGTTT
>DASZPK010000605.1:0-5362 GCA_035550335.1 Chthoniobacteraceae bacterium
GAGAAAATCGTGAGCCATCCGCGCCGCAGCACGAAGTTGACAAGCGGATGATAGGCGCGGATCAGCACACGGTTCACGGGGTTGTGCTTTTCAGGCGTGATTTTACCGCGCACAAGGAGGGTCATGAGCACCGGCACCAGCGTGATGCCGAGCATCGCGGCAAAAAACATCGAGAAGGTTTTTGTGAACGCGAGCGGCTTGAACAACCGCCCCTCCTGGTCGCCCAGCGCAAACACCGGGATGAAACTGACCGTGATCACCAGCAGCGAAAAAAACAACGGGCGCCCCACGGATTTCGCCGCGGCGATGATGGTATCGAAGCGCTCCCGCCCGTCGGGATCGCGCCCGCGCACTTCGTGAAAATGTTCGAGGTGCTTGTGCGCGTTTTCGACCATGATGATCGCCGCGTCCACCATCGCCCCGATGGCGATCGCGATGCCGCCCAGCGACATGATGTTCGAGGTCAGCCCGAGCCAGAGCATCGGCGCGAACGAAAGGAGAATCGCTATCGGCAGCGTGATGATCGCCACCAGCGCCGAGCGCACGTGCCACAGGAATACCAGGCACACCAACGCCACCACGATGCTCTCCTCGATCAGTTTTTCGCGCAGTGTCGCGATGGAGCGCTTGATCAAATCGCTCCTGTCGTAAGTCGGGACGATACGCACCCCGGGCGGGAGTGACGATTGGATTTCGGCGATCTTCTTTTTCACGCCGTCAATCACGTTCAGCGCGTTCTCACCGTAGCGCATCACCACAATGCCGCCTACCGTTTCGCCTTTGCCATCGAGTTCCGCGACGCCACGGCGCAGGTCGCCGCCGAGGTGGACGGTGGCGACATTCTTGACGTAAACCGGCGTGCCATTCACGACCTTAAGCGGAATATTTTCCAAATCCCCGACGCTCTTGATGTATCCCCTGCCCCGGATGTAATACTCAGTGCCCGCGGTCTCGTAGATTTTACCGCCCACGTCGGCGTTGCTCGCGCGCACGGCATCGGTCACCTGCGCGATTGAAATGTCGTACGCGGCGAGTTTGTTCGGGTCGAGATCGATCTGGTATTCCTTCACGTAGCCGCCCACCGCCGCGACTTCCGCCACGCCTTTCACCGATTCCAGCGCATACCGCAGATGCCAGTCCTGCAACGAGCGAAGTTCGGCCAGGTCGTGCTTGCCCGTGTCATCCACGAGCGCATATTCATAAACCCAGCCGACCCCCGTCGCATCGGGGCCGATGACCGGGTTCACCCCCTCGGGCAGCGAACCGCGCACGCTGTTGAGGTATTCGAGCACGCGCGAGCGCGCCCAATAAATATCCGTGCCATCCTCGAAGATGACATAAACGAACGACTTGCCGAACATCGACTCGCCCCGGACAAACTTCACTTTCGGCGCGGCGATAAAGCGCGTGGAGATCGGGTACGTGATCTGGTCCTCAACGAGGTCGGGCGACCGCCCCTCCCAGTCTGTATAAACAATGACTTGCACATCGCTGAGGTCTGGAATCGCGTCCAGCGGCGTTTTCAACAGGCAATAGACGCCCGCGCCGACCGCGAGCAGCGTGAAAAGGAAGACGAGGAATTTGTTCCTCGCGGCGAGTTCGATGATGCGGTCGATCATGGTTTTCCCCCTTCCGCGCTCCCGGAGCCCTGGAATGAATCCAGCGCGCCCTGCACTTTCGATTCCGCGTCGATCAGGAAGTTCGCGCTGGCAACGACGCGCTCGCCCTCGCTCAACCCGCCGAGGACTTCATAGATGTCGCCGTATTTCGTGCCAAGCTTCACGTCGCGCGGCTCCAACCTCCCTTCGCCCTTGTCCACGAACACCACGGAATGCAGCCCTGTGGGCATCACGGCGCTCACGGGAATCGCAAGCCCCTCGCCCATGTCCATCGGGTATTCGACATTCACATACATCGACGGATGCAATTTGAAATCCGGGTTCGGAATGTCGATCCGCACCTTCGCCGTGCGTTTCACTTCGTCGATGAAGGGGTCGATGACGCTGATCGCGCCCTCAAATTTTTCGCTGGGATAGGAAGCGGCCGTCACCGTTACCTTCTGGCCCTTTTGGAGCATTGAGAGCTCGTTCTCGTAGAAATCGGCAAACGCCCAGACCGTGGAGATATCGACAACATCCACGAGCACGTCGCCGGTTTTCACGTTGCGCCCCTGCTCCACGGAAACCGCCTCGACGATTCCGCGGAACGGCGAAAGCAGGGTGATGGTGTCCGACGGCTGACGGGTTTTTTCCAATTCCTCGATCTGGGAATCGGTCACGTTCCATTGCCTGAGGCGGGCTTTTGCAGCGGCGATCAAATCCTCGGGAGTGCCGCGCGCCTCCTTGGTGGCGGCCTCGTCGCGCATGCGCAGCAGCATCACGAATTCGCGCTCCGTGGTGAGCAGCTCCGGGCTGTAAAGCGACAGGAGCGGCTGGTCGCGCTCGACCACCTCGCCGGCGGAGGCGACATGGAGCGTCTTCACATAGCCATCCACGCGCGCCACGAATTCCCAGCGCTTCAATTTGTCCGGCTGGATCACGCCAACCGCGCGGATCACATGGTGCAGCGGCTTGCGCTCCACGAGCGCGTAAGTCACCCCGATCTGCTGCTGCCGGTCCGGCGGCACCGTGAAGGTAACGGGGCCGGCTGCGATGGCCGCGCCGTTTTTCATCACGGCCACCAGTTCCATTCCGCAAAAAGGGCACTTGCCCGGATTAGGCGAACGCACCGATGTGTGCATCGTGCAGGTATAGTAGTCGACCCCGTTCGCAGCGGATGAGCTTTGCCTTCTCGAGCAGGCGCCAAGCAGGACGGCTCCGCAAGAGGCGGAAAAGACGCGAAGAAATTTGCGGCGATGGTAATTCATGGGCTGGATTTGGTTTGGGTTGTGGTTGTCAGGTTGCTGCCGATGATTGCCTCCAGTTCGGCAACAGCAGTTTGATAATCGGCAATGGCCTGTTGCTGCTCGGATTGCAGGTCGCGCAGCGTGCGCTGCGCGGCGATCCAATCGAGGAAACTCACTTTGCCGTTTTCGTATCCGAGGCCGCTTGCCTCGAATGCCTGCTGCGCCTGGGGGACGATTTTGTCGCGGTAGAGCTCAATGTGATGATGCATCGTCTGGGCCTTCTCCACGGCCTCGCGCAGTGCCGCGAGGGTGTCGAGCCGCGCGCTGTCGAGGTCGCGCTGCGCGGCGTCGAGGGCGTCGGCCGCCTCGCGGATTTCGGAGGAGTATTTGCGGTAATTCACCCATGGGATGTTGAACGAAACGCCGGCGTCCACCTCGCTCACGGCTTGCGAAGCGCCGTCGTAACGCTGGGCCTCCACGACCACGGCGGGATCGGGAATCCATTCCCGGCGCGCGAGCTGCAGCACGGCCTTGGCCTGTTCCGCCCGCGCGGCGGCGATCCTCACCTCCGGACGCGATGACATCGCGATTTCGCGAAGCTTTTCAACGGCTGGAACTACGGGCTCTGCATCCGAACCGGCGGGCCTGCCCAGCGGCGCGAAGGCATCGCGCCCCATGAGCGCGTCCAACTCCGCGTCCCCGGTCGCGAGCTGCAGTTCCAGGTCGCGGCCAACTTCCATCAATTTGCTGTACTCAGTCTCAGCCGTGAGCACGAAGGCAGCGCTCTGGTCGCCCACCTGGTACTTCGCGCGCGCCACCTCGGCAATCTGCTTGAGCGAAACCAAATTCCGGCGGTTCAATTCGAGTTGCGCGTAGACATTCGCCAGCCGGAAGTACGAGACGCGCGTCTTCGCAACCACATCGAGTTGCTGGCGCCGTGCCACCTCGTATGCCGCCACCGCCTCGGCCGCAGCCGCGCGGGCGCGCGCGAGATTTTTGCCGGTGAGAGGAATCAGTTGCTCGATCGAGAGCATCTGGTCGGTGAACGCATTCGGCCCGATGGCTACGTAGCGCGCCACCCGGGAAGTCGCGCTCACCTTCGGGTCGTCCCACGCCCCGGCCTGCGGGATGCGCGCCTTCATTGCGTCCCACTTTTTGAGCGCGGATTGGATGGCGGGATTATTCGACAGCGCGGCTTGCGTCACTTCATCGAGGGAAATTGACGCTTCGTCCCGCGGACGCGCGGGAGCCGGATCGGCAGCGCCGCCGTTGTTGATAAACAATGTTAAAATGGTAAAAATGAGAAATGGTTTCATGGAATTGCAACCTGGGTATTGCGTGAACGAGCAAACGTGCCTGGAAAAAGGCACACCTCACCTGTCTGGGCCGCAGGCTCAGATCAACCGGATGCAACTCCGCGCGAGAGGCGCGTCGCCGTAATGCGGAAAGACGTCAGCGGAATACGTGGCACGCTCCCTGACGATCGGAAACTGGAAGAGCAGCGGCGAAGCGAAAGGAATCGCCGCACCCAAAAGCTGGGCGGAATTGGCGCGAACCGTGCTGAACGGCTGGGGCGGTTGCGGGAGACAGCTCTTTACGACACAACCACATTCCCCCGCCGTGGAGGAACAACAGTCATGGCACCCGGCCATTGCGGAGGCCGCTTGCCCACGGAAATTATCAGCGCATGGATTGGAAAATGTGACCGGGGAGATCGCCACGGAAATGATGAGCGCAACCAGCATCGCCCGCGCTATCAGCGGGATGATCCCATATGCTCTCCGCATTTTTCCTGGCAATTTCACTTCGCGAAAATCGTAGAACAGAAATGCAAGGCCGTCAATCAGTTTCTCTAATACAAGGCAAATGCTACGGCCGCTCGTATTCGATGGCGGCGATGCGTTGCATCACCCGTTCGCTCAGGCGCTGGTAGAGGTCGCGCCCCTCCCCTTGGAGATCGGCCTCGGTAAAATGGATCGGTTCGCCGACCACGATGATGATTTTTTTCGGCTTCGGGAATTTCGCGCCCATGGGGTAGGCGTCGTAGGCGCCGAAAATCCGCATCGGCACCACCGGCACCAGCGTTTTTGCGATCACGAGGCCGATGCCAGCCTGCGCGGGGTGCACTTGTCCATCCTCCGTGCGTCCGCCCTCGGGAAAAATGATGGTGCAATGGCCGGCCTTCACGAGCTTGATGACGGTCTTCAACGCGCTCATGTCGGCGCGCTCCTGGTTGACCGGAACGACGTTGAGTTTCGGCAGGATGGGCCCGAGCACCGGCCAGTCGAGAAGCGATTTGCGCGCGAGAAAATGGATCTCGCGCTTGCAGCAAATGCCGGCCAGCGGCGGGTCGAGGAAGCTCTGGTGGTTCATCGCCAGGAGCGCGCCGCCCGTGTCGATGATGCGCTCCCCGTGCACGACCTCGAACGAAAAATAGGCGCGGGCGATCAGCTTCGAAAGGTTGTAACCGAATGTGTACCAGGCGCCCATTTTACAACGTTTAAAAATGAATCTTCA
>DASZPK010000606.1:0-7363 GCA_035550335.1 Chthoniobacteraceae bacterium
GCCAACGCCGCCAAAGTCGCCGAGGAAATCAACGCCGCCCATCCCGGCGCGGCAAAAGCCTACGCGGTGGACGTTGCCGACGCGAAAGCAGTCGAAACGTTGGCGGAAAAAATCATCGAGGAATTCGGGCGCGTCGACATCCTCGTGAACAACGCCGGCCTCACACGCGACGGCCTGGCGATGCGCATGAGCGAGGAGGATTGGGACGTGGTCATCGACACGAACCTCAAAGGGGCTTTCAATTTCATCCAAGGCGTGCTCCGCACGATGGTCCGCCAGCGCGTGGGTCGCATCGTCAATATCAGCTCCGTGAGCGGCCTTGTGGGCAACGCCGGCCAGGCCAATTACGCCGCGAGCAAAGCCGGCCTCCTCGGCCTGAGCAAATCGCTTGCGCGCGAACTCGCCAGCCGCAATATCACCGTGAACGTGGTCGCCCCCGGCTTCATCACCACCGACATGACCCAGGTACTTCCCGACAACGTAAAAACCGCCGTCCTCGCCGGAATCCCGCTCGGCAAATTCGGCGAGCCCGATGACATCGCGGCCGCAGTGGCATTCCTCGCAAGCCCCGAGGCGAAATACATCACCGGGCAGACGCTGGCCGTGGATGGCGGCATGGTGATGTAGGTGACGATGATTCTTTAGTAATTCGGAAACCTGGCGTAATCTCACTCGCATGCTTCTCTACCTTCTCAGACACGCCGAAGCGGTCGACGAGGCTGAGTCCGACGCAGTGCGCGAACTCACGGAGAAGGGCGTGACACAGGCGAAAAAGGTCGGGAAGTTTTGCGTAAAAAACAAATTCATCCCGCAGATCATCCTCACCAGCCCTCTCAAGCGCGCGGAGCAGACAGCGCGCATCGTTGCGAAGGAAATCAAAATCGCGGAGTTCATCATCGACCCGATGCTCTCGGCGGGAATGCAACCGGAGACGGCGCTGGACGAGCTCAAAACCTACGCGCGCTTCACGAGCCTCATGCTCGTGGGGCACGAGCCCGATTTCAGCCTGCTCGCCGCGCACCTGCTGGGCATCCCCTTGAGTGAGAGCCTGCGGCTGCGCAAGGCGTCGCTCACGGCGATGAATTTGACGGCCATGCGGCCCGGCGGCGCGGTGCTGGAATTCACCCTCCCGCCGAAACTCATGTAATCCAATGAAAACACGAATCATCAAGACTGACTCCTTTGTCGGCGACGCCGTCGCCATCATCCACGACGTGGCGCTCGAATCAATCGCGACGCGCGGCATCTTCCGGCTCGGGCTTTGCGGGGGAAACACACCGCGCCCGGTTTTTGCGGAGCTGGCAAAGCTTTACCTCGATCTGCCATGGGAGAAAATCCAGGTCACCTTCGGCGACGAGCGCTGCGTGCCGCCCGAGGACGCGCAGAGCAATTATAAAATGGCGAAGACTTCGCTGTTTGACGCTGTCAACTTCCCCGAGGGAAATATCTTCCGCATCCGCGGCGAGATCGACCCCGAGGCGGCTTCGCTCGAATACGAGCAGAAACTCGCGCAGGTGGCGGCGCGCTTCGAGGAGCCCCGCTATTCGCACGACCTGCTCCTGCTCGGCCTCGGCGAGGATGGCCATACCGCGTCGCTCTTCCCCGGCTCGCCCGCGCTGGATGAAACGGAGCGCAATGTGATTCACACCATCGGCCCAAAGCCGCCGCCGCAGCGCATCACCTTCACGCTGCCGCTCATCAATGCCGCGCGGCATGTCTGCTTTTTGGTCAATGATCCCGCGAAATCCGCGATCATCGAGCGGGCGACCTCCGGCGACCTGAGCCTCCCCTCCGCGCGCGTGAAGCCCGAGAGCGGGCGCCTCACATGGCTGATCGGGATGTGACGAAAATTTTGCAACACAGGGTTTTCATCCCGCGAAAAACAATGTAGATTCCCGAGGTTCAAACGGCGTGAAGCTTCCATTTAAACAACCGAAATCGCTCATCGGGCGCATTTTCTTCTGGGGAGTGCCTTCCGTGTTCCTCATCCTGGTCGTCGGCTTCCTGTGGATGCGGGCATGGCTGGGCTCCTATCTCGAAAGCGAGGCGTTCCGGGAATGGCTCGCGCACCTGACTTCCAAGCAACTCCAGGCGCGCTGCGAATATGAGCCGTTCCATTTCGCGGGTCTGTCCGTGAAGGCGGATGCGCTCAAGGCGCAGGGGACCGACAAGGCGGCGTTCTCCACGCTGGAACTCGACAAGCTCAGCACCGCGATCAACCTGAGCGGCCTCTGGAGCAAGTCGCTGGAGATTGACAATGTCGCGATCGACCGCATCCGGATTTCGCTGGGGCACACCGGCGCACCCCCGGTGCCCGAGAGCGAAATCGGCACAGAGCCGACCGTGCAAAAGACCGCAGAATCCCATCCCTCGTGGTTTTCGCCGACGCTCGATCTCCGCAGAGTGGTCGTGAACGAGACGGATGTGATCTGGGGCGAAAACACGCCACAGGAGGGGTCGATGCAAAAGACCGAAGTAACCGTCACGCCCAACGGCGACGCATGGAACATCGTGCTCCAAGGCGGCACCATCTCGCAGCACGGGGAGCCGGATTTCAAGCTCGACCATGTCAAGGTGCACTACCAGGACCCGATGGTGGATATTTCCGAGGGGGTGCTGCAATTCCCGCAGGGCGGAGACATCGGGATCACCGGGCAGGTGAACACGAAGAAAAATCTCGAGGTGCATGTCAAGGTGAACAGCGTCCCGGTGAAACCCTTTCTGCCACCGGACCAGCAATCGCACCTCGAGGGCACCCTGTTTGCGGATGTCACCGTCGCGGGGCCGATCCCGGTGGAAGATTCGCTGAGCGTCTCCGGCGATGTGCATCTTGAGAATGCGAATGTCGAGGGCATCCAACTGCTCGACTTTTTCGCGAAATTGCTGCGCGCGCCGGGCTTCAGCAAAATCAAGCTGGACGTGGCTTCCGCGCATTTCAATTACACGGCGCAGAAAGTTACGATCACGAACCTCATCGTGGAAAAGAAGGGGCTGCTGTGCGTGAAGGGAAAAATATCGATCGTGAACTCACGCGCCGAAGGCGATTTGGAAGTGGGGATCCCGCACGAGGCCATACAATTGATTCCGCCGCTGGAGACCGAGGTTTTCACCGGGTCGGGGGACGGATACCGCTGGTACCACTACGAGGGCCCGCTTTCCAACTTCCAGGAAGCCCTCGTCAAACGCATCGCGACGGCCGCGCCGCAAGCGGTGCTGGGTTTGGCCACCGACGTGCTGAAGCAAGTGCCCAAGATTCCCGACGATCCCAAAAAAGCGGTGCAGAGCTTGTTCGACAAGCTCCACAAGTAAACCCGCGCCGTTTAAACAGCCGTCACCGGGTGATCAGAGCGTCCCGAGGAATTTCTTCAGGTCGGCCAGGCTTGGGCTCTTCGCGTTGCGGACGTAATAGCCCGATGTCGCGACGCCGATCTGGAGGCTGGTGGCGAGGTCGCCATCGAGCAGGCGCCCGATGCAGAAGCCCGCGTTGAAATGGTCGCCCGCGCCAGTGGTGATTTTTGGTTTCGGCGTGTAGGGGCCGACGACGTAAGTCGCGCCGTTCGCGTCCGCGGCGGCGGCAAACTGCGTGGGATGGATCACGACCGTTTCCACCTTCAGCTTGTCCTGGATGTGGGCGGCGTGGGTCGTGACGGCCTCGTGGCTCTCAACCGGCGCCTTGATGCCGAGCACTTCGCCGATCTGGCGTCCCTCGCTGAAATTCAGGCCGAGGATGACGCGGAAATATTTCTGGAACCTGGCGATGATTTTCAGCACGTCGGCAATGTCTTCGCGAGTGCGCTTCGCCGGGTCGGCGAGATCGAAGAAAACCCAGCGCTTGCCATTGGTGAGCGCCGGGCCGACTTCCTTGAGGATTTTGTTGAAGATGCCGTTCATGTGGGGGAGCATCGTCCAGTTCACGAGCGCGATGAGGGAAGCGTCGTTGAATTTGCGGATCAATTTTTCCTTCGGGAGATATTTGAGGATCGTCTCCCACGTGATCTCCTTGAGGCTCTCGTGTTTGCCGCACATCAGCTTGCCATCCTCGAACTCGATGGCGTCGGTATAGCCCGGCTCGGCGATGGAATAGAGATCGCTGTCCTTCGCGAATTGCTTGAAAACGGAGTGCACATTCGGCGCGCCGAGGTTGCCGATGTAGGTGACCTTCGTGCCGTAGCTGCCGAGGGCGTTGGCCATGATCGGGCCGTTGCCGCCGAGTTTCACCATTTGCGTCACCATCTCGAAATTCGCGCTCTGCCCAGCGGCGTCGGCGACCCGGGCCGCAAAATCGCTGATCTTCGCCATGCGCGTGAATTTGGTGGCGGATTCGCGCCGGGCGACCACGTGCATGATCGTGTCCACGAAGCCGTCGAGCCCGACGAGGACATTCGTGGTGGCCAGCGGATGACCGGCGGCCTGGATTTGTTTGGCGACTTGGAGGGGGAGGGAATTTTTGCGAGACATATGTAGGGTCTTTATAATTCCCCCGGTGGAAAACGCACGGAAAAATTGACGCTGTTTGAACAATTTACCGGGAAAAATGTCTCTCCTGAAACCACTCACGCCCATGAAGACCCTCTGGACTTTGCTCATTTGGACGGGCATGACTCTCACCATGCAAGCCGCCGATAAGACCGTGGAAGAGCGCGTGAAGGAATTCGGCGGCGTGGTCAAGGAGCGGCTGGAGCCGTATTTCACCGCCGCGAAGGTTCCCTACCCTCCCGCCTCGATTACGTTCATCGGGCTCAAGCAGGAACACGTGCTCCAGGTTTACGCGGCGGGCAGGGATGGAAAATATCGCTTCATTCGGGATTACCCGATCCTCGCGGCGAGCGGGAATGCGGGGCCGAAATTGTGCCAGGGCGACTGCCAGGTGCCGGAGGGATTTTACAAAATCGACCTCCTCAATCCGAACAGCAAATTCCATCTCTCGATGCGTGTCGATTACCCGAACGAATCCGACCGCGAGCACGCCAAACTCGAAGGCCGCGCCAGGCCGCTCGGCGGTGACATCATGATCCATGGCAACGCCGTGTCCATCGGCTGCCTCGCAATGGGCGACCGGGCGGCGGAGGATTTGTTCGTGCTGGCGGCCCTTACGGGCATCAAGCACATCGACGTCATCCTCACGCCGATGGATTTTCGCACGCAGGAAATCCCCGCTGCAACCCCCGGGAATCCTGATTGGCTAGCGCCGCTCTACAAAAAGATCAAAAGCGGGTTGGAGGAATACGATTTGCCCTCGCAGTGACGTAACAGGCGCCGCTTATTTTCTTGATTCCTCGGCGGTTTGGAGGGCACCTCTTCGGAGCATGTTCTCGCCGGAAACCGACCCCTATTGGAGCGACACGCTCGCCTTTGCGCGCATGCATATCGGGCCCTCCGATTCCGTTTATGCCGAGGACTCGTTGCTGCGGTTTTTCCCGCAGGCGAAACCGTATCTGTTCATGACCAAGCGCGGCGTGGTGGGGGGCGATTGGATTATTTTCCACAAGGGCTACACGCACCGATTCGACCCGCGAATCATGAAGGATGTGCAGGCGAACTATCGCGCGGTGTTCGCGAACGAGGTATTTGTCGTCTTTTTAAACAACCGTTCAAGCGCGGCGGCACGGCCCGCGCCGGAATCGCCGGGAGGCACTTTTCATCCAGCCCATGTCCAGGCGCTCTGGGAGGCGGTGGTCGACGTTCCCATGAAGGACGACCTTTTCGACCAGCTCGCAGTCGCTTACGATCCCCCGCCACCCTCGAAACAGGCTGTAAAAAATGTAATGGACTTCCTGTTTTCCCCAAAGGTGATCGTGTGCCGGCCAAAAATGGCGGGGGGCTTCTTCGCAAATTTCAAGCGCGTCATGAGCCATCTGGTCCATTCGCTCCATCGCGACGGAGTGCGCGCTGTAAGGGCCGAGTGGGGTGTATCGGACATGCCCGCCCCCGGGCCTGCGGAAGGCTCAAATTTCCCGTACGGCACACCAGCCGACGGCAACCTCTGGAACCATTTTTTCGAGCCGATCCCGCTCGCCTCAAAACCCGGCTGGCCCGAGGTGGAAACCACCGCCCTCGGCCATGCGCGCATCTCCGGCATGCACGTCCATTTCCTCTACAAGAGCGACGAGGCGTGGCGGCGGAAGTACCACGCCGCTTATCGCAAATACATACGTCTGCGCCCTCACATCGAGGCGAAGGTGCAGGAATTCCATGCCAGGCACATGGCTGGCCGCCGCGTGATCGGCGTCCATGTGCGCAACCTGGCGCACCAGATCGAATACATCAATGGAAAGGGCGTCGGGTTCGAAACGTATGCGTCGCGCATCCAGGCCGAGATTGCCGGTTGCAAGAGTGACTGGGCGATTTTTCTCGCGACCGACGTCGAGGAGGCGGTTGCGCGGTTTCGCAAGGAATTCGGCGACCGGGTGCTGGTGCAGCCGGGCGTTTCGCGATTGCTGGAAAAACAGACCGGCGACAACCGGCAGCAGTTCCACCACCAAAACCCGAACCCGGGTTTGAAACTCGGTGAAGAGGTGCTCATCGATTGCCTGCTTCTCTCGAAATGCGACGCGCTCATTCACACGGTAAGCAATCTTGCCACCACGGCGGGCTACATGAATCCCCGCATGAAGATGATTTATTGCGAATGAACCTTGCGGTTTTCCAACTCCGCGGGCGTTTCGCGCGGGGCTTGATACAAGCCGATCGGGCGATACCGGATTGACTTCGCATTTTCCAAAAACCGATACATCCGCCAGCAATCGACCACGGCCAGCGGACCCGGATGCGATTCAAACCAATCGCGGGTCAGCGCGCGATAGCAGGGATCCGCATTCACAAACACGGCGACTCCGCAGGCGTCGAAGCATTCGCGCACATCGCGCACGTATCGCAGCCGGCCGCCGAAAATTTCGCGGGCGGCGTCGAGCGCAAGCGGGTCGTGCAGGATGACGCGGCGGGATTGGCCGAGCAGACGTTTCGCCAGCGCGACGCCGGATGAATTTGCGACGGAGGAGGAACCGGGCTTGAACGCCACGCCGAATAACCCCACGGCGCCCGCGTGCAATTCATCCGCGAGTTGCAGGACGCAATCGGCGAGATGCGCACCCGCCGACTCATTCCCGGCGTGGACCGCCTCGAAGAACGATGCCGGCAGCCCCATTCCTTCGAGAAGCGCCGCGAATGACCGGACATCCTTCGGGTAACAGGGGCCGCCATAGCCAAGGCCGCCCGTGAACGCCTTCCGTCCCACGCGCGAATCGCTCCCCACGGCCTGTGTAACAATGTCAACATCCGCGCCGGGAATCCGCTCGCAAAGCCCGGCAAGGATGTTCGCCTGCGAAATCTTCGCACAGACAAACGTGTTAATGGCGATCTTGGC